>DATLTN010000073.1 GCA_035533595.1 Acidimicrobiales bacterium | reverse complement strand
GGCTCGTCGAGCCAGCCGATGCCGGGTCGCGTCCGAAGCCGGGCACGAGACCTACGGCCGCGGTCACCCGGGCCCGGCGATCCCGGACTACCGGCCCTCAGGAGTAGGGCCGAGCGGCCTCAAAACTGCGAAAGTCGAGTGTTCGCGAAACCCCCAAAAGGGGCCGCGAACCGGAGCCTGAAGTCATCTACAGATCGAGTCCGAGGTCAGGGCCGAGTTCGCGGCGACTGCCACGAACTGCGTCCCGACCTCGCTCGTGGGCGAGCGCACGGTCCCTCCAGGTCGCTACGGCCACCTGAAGTTCCTGATATCGCAAGTCGTCGAGCGGGAACGCCGCCCGCGGCAGCCGGTCAATCCTTCCGAGCATCTCGGTGAACACGTTCGCGTCAAAGCCACTGTCTTTCTCGGTGGCGAGATCAAGCAGGCGATCGAGCCCGTAACGATCGACCACTAACAGCAGGTCTGCGAAATCCCGGGCTTCGGCGCGGCCGAAGAGCGCGAGCAGCTTGTCGACAGCAAGTTCCTCGCCCGACAGGAGGGGAAAGCCGGGGCCCTCCTCGGCGGGGAATAGTCGCCATCGCTTCCGAGATCGAGCTCGGTCCGGTCCCGGCCGTCGCCCACGAGCAACCGTGCAAATCCCGAGTGGACGATCACCCGCTCGACGCTCAGGCCCACATGGAGCAGTGCCCGTTCGACGACAGGTACGAGTTGGTCCACAGCGCCAGCGCTCAGACCGAAAAAGTCGAGATCACGCGTTCGGCGGTCGACGTCGCCCCGAACAATGAGAGCTGCGCCCCCGGCCAAGGCGAAATCCTCAGCCTCCGTTAGCCCTCCGACAAGCCGCGCAACCCGCTCCTGCAGTGGGCTCAGCACTCAAGTTCGAATTCGTCCATGTCGGTGAAACCACTCCGACCACGCGGCGCGCACGTACGGGGGAAGCACGAGCTCATCCAGCACGCTCTCCAGCTCCTCGACGTCGACGAAGTAGCGCACATCGTCGTCGGTCCCCTCGCGAAGAACCTGCTCGTAGACACGCAAGCGGTCCTCTCGCCGGTCGAGGTCGTAGGTGATGGATGGCTCACTCCACGAAATATGGAGGGGCAACTCGATGAGGCCAGACGCCTTTACGGACGTGACGTCGTGCAGATCGTCGGGCGTGGCGACCGGGCGCGACGCCGGTCCGAGCCGTGGACTGCGGCTGTGGTCCATGCCCGAAATCATACGGGCGGCGACTACGACCGCCCGTCAGCGTCCCGCCGTGTGGAGACTGCCCTCCTTACCTGTGGAGACCTCATGCCGTCGGAGGTTCCCTCACCTCAGGACGTTTCGCGAACATCCAACCGCGAGATGTTCACGTAACTACGGGCTCTGTGTTCGCGAAACCCCAAAAGGGGCGGCGAACCCGAGCCTGAAGTCATTTTTGGGATCATTCGGTAGCTCGCGGGCGCGTGGAGTGCCTTGGTCAGGAGCCCGAAGCCGAGATTCGCTCGTCAGCGACGCGCGGACGCTTTGCCGATTCCCCGTATGGCGGGATTACTCGGTGTTGCCCCAGCCCCAGGACAGTCATCAGCGCCTCATCCACACCCCAGAGCTCTTCTGGACTGAGATGCCCCGCCAGCCCTCCCAAACGCTGCGCGTCGACCGCGCCGATCTGCTCAACCAGCACTCGGGTAACCGCGCCGTTGATCTCGACCTCCGGGCGAAACGACGCCGGTCGGGCGCTCTGCGACGTCGGTGCCACGATCACCACGGAATGGGGGGCGGAACTCGTCGGCCTGGATAACGATCCCGAAGCGCTCCCCGCGTTGCTCTTGACCAACGCCTTCAGCAATGAGAACCGGTGGACATCACCGCGCAGCACGCATCTGCTCCATTCAGCCGGCGGCCCCGAGCATCTCAGCCCGATCCGCTTCATCCGCCTCCAAAGCCGCAACCTCGGCCGACAACTCAGAACTTCGGCGGCGTCGCTTGGCAGACTCGATGAGAGCCGATCGAATGGCCTCCGAACGCGTCAGGCCCGAGGCTTCAAGCGACCGCAGCGCCAGGACCGCAGCATCGTCAAGCCGCACTGAGATCGCTTGAGCCATATTGGGCGTGTAGCACTATTCGTGATACACGCACGCGCGGGTGCGGCAACCGCCTCAAGAGCGGGTTCGAGCTTCGACCTCCTGGAGCGCTCGGCGTACCAGGACACCGGCCAAGTGGCGGCGGAACGCAGCTGAAGCGTTGAGATCAGAAGGTGGATCGAGGCCTGCCGACGAGAAGTTCGCCGCGTCGCCAGCCGATGCACCCGCAGCCACCGCCTTTTCGACCGTCGATGCACGGACTGGGGTGGTCGCCATGTTGACAAGCGCAATGCCTCCGCCGGCTTGAGCGCCGACGGCGGCCACGCCGACGATGGCCCAGTCCTGGGCTCGTAGGTTGAACTTTTGGTAGGACCAGCCCGCTCCACCCATCTTCGACAGGCGGATCTCGGTGAGAAGCTCGTCGGGACCAATCGCGGTCTCGAGGAAACCGCGGAAGAACTCCTCAGCGCGGACCTCTCGAACGCCAGCCGGGCCGCTGATGACCAGCGTCGCCCCGAGAGCGAGCACGGCTGCCGGGAGATCCGAGGCGGGGTCGCCGTGGGCGATCGAGCCACCGATGGTTCCACGATGGCGGACCTGTGGATCCCCGACGACGCCAGCGACGTGCGCGAGCAGAGGGACCTCGGCCTGAAGCAGCGCGGATCGCTGGACGTCGCAGTGCCGCGTGAGGGCGCCGACCACAACTTGATCGCCGCGGTCATCGATGTAGGCCAGCTCCGGGATCCGGCCGACGTCGACGAGGAGCGAGGGAGAAGCGAGGCGCAACTTCATGAGCGGCAGCAAAGAGTGCCCGCCGGCGAGGATCTTCGCGTCGTCGCCGTGCTCGGCGAGCAGCGCAAGAGCCTCGGCGGCCGAACCCGCTCGGCGGTACTCGAACGAGGCGGGGATCATCGGGACGCCGCCGCAGATGCCGCAAGAACCGCCTGGACGATGTTGTGGTAGCCCGTGCATCGGCACAGGTTGCCTTCAAGGCCGGCCCGAACGCCCGCCTCGTCGAGTCCCGGGTGCTCCGCGATCAGCGAGACGGCCGCCATCACCATCCCGGGAGTGCAGTAGCCGCACTGCAGACCGTGATGCTCTCGGAACGCCTCCTGCATCGGATGCAACGTCCCGTCGGCGTCGGCAAGACCCTCGATCGTCGTGATCGCGCATCCGTCGGCCTGCGCGGCGAGGACCGTGCAGGACTTCACGCTGTCGCCGTCGAGCAGCACGGTGCACGCGCCGCACGACGAGGTGTCGCAGCCAACGTTCGTCCCGGTGAGGCCGACGGTCTCTCGGATGAAATGGACGAGGAGCTGGCGAGGTTCGACGTCATGGTCCTCGACCTGACCGTTCACCGTGACCGTTACCTTCATGGCCGCACTGCCTCGATCGCGAGCCACACGCGTTCCGGCGTGCATGGCATGTCGACGTGACGGACCCCGAGGTACGAAAGGGCGTCGACGACGGCATTCTGTACGGCCGGTGTCGAACCGATCGTGCCCGACTCGCCGATGCCCTTGGCACCGAGCGGATTGCGGGGGCTGTCGGTCTCGGTATTGGAGGCCTCGAAGCTCGGGAACTCGCTTGCGGCCGGCATCGCGTAGTCGATGAGATTGGTCGTCAGCGGATTGCCGTCGTCGTCGTAGCGGACCCACTCGAACAGCGCCTGCGCCACGCCCTGGGCGATCCCGCCGTGCTGCTGGCCGCGGACGAGGAGAGGATTGAGGATGCGCCCGCAGTCATCGACGGCGATATGGCGCCGCAGCGTCACCTTGCCCGTCTCGGTGTCCACCTCGACCACCGACACGTGCGCCCCAAAGGGGTATGTGGAGTTGGTGCCGTCGAAGTCACCTTCGTGACGGAGCGGGCCGGGCGCGAGACCCTCGGGGAGCTGCGTCGCGTCGCGTGAAGCGACTGCAAGCTCCTCCCATGAGATGGTCCTGCCGGGCACGCCCGCGATGTGCAGGCCGCCCTCGCCGGTGACGATGTCCTCAGGGCTGGCCTCCAGCGTGTGAGCGGCGATCTGCTGGGCTCGGACGAGCACGGCCGTGGAGGAGGCGAATATTGCGTTGCCCGCCGTCTGCAGCGAGCGCGACCCCATCGTGCCCGCGCCCCGGGGCACAGCGGCGGTGTCGGAATTGACGAGCCGAATCTGATCCATCGGGATGCCGAGCACGTCGCTCGCGATCATGGCGAACGCGGTGTGGTGACCTTGGCCGTGCGAGCTCGTGCCGACTGCCATCGATGCCGTGCCGTCCTCGTGGACCTCGACGGCGCCGAACTCGACATGGAGGCCGAGCGGAGCGGTCACCTCGACATAGGCAGATACGCCGATGCCCAGTTGCACAGGATCGCCGGCGGCGCGTCGTAGTGCCTGTTCTGTCCGCAACTCCTCGTAGCCGGAGGCGACAAGCGCGGCGTCAAGCGCCTTCGCATACTCGCCCGAGTCGTACGCACCGCCCGTGAGGGTGGTGAGCGGGAAGGCGGCCGGGTCGAGGAAGTTCCGGCGCCGGATCTCCGCCGGGTCGATCTCCAGCTGGTCCGCGGCCACGTCGAGGACCCTCTCGATGAGTTGAGTTGCCTCGGGGCGGCCCGCTCCTCGGTACGGGCCGACGGGAGTGGTGTTCGTCACGACCGAGGTGCCCTGGAAGCGCACCTTTGGGATGTCGTAGACGCCCACCGACATGATCTGAGTGAGCATCGGCAACACGGCACCAAGGAGCGGGTACGCCCCACCCGACGCGAGGACGCTGGCGTCGAGCCCGGTGATCTTGCCTTGTCTCGTCAGTCCCAGCTTGGCGTTCATCGTGTAGTCGCGCCCATGGACGAGCGCCACCATGTCCTCAGAGCGGGTCTCGACCCACTTCACGGGAAGGTTCAGCTGCATCGCCGCCGCTGCGGCGATGAGGTATTCAACGTAGATCGCGGCCTTCGGGCCGAATCCGCCGCCGACCCAGGGGCACACCACGCGCAAGGCTTCCGGCTCGAGTCCGAGCACGCCCACCAGGACCTCGAGCACAGAACGAGGCGCCTGATGCGATACCCAGCAGGTGATCCCCCCGGTCGGCTCGCCCGGCACCATGACGCAGCCGTTCGGTTCCATGGGCACCCCGGCAAGGCGCTGGCTCACCATCTCGACCTCGGCCACGACCGCTGCGCCTTCGATCGGGTCCTCGTCGGTACCGAAGGAGGTAACGAAACAAACGTTGTTCCCGTTGTCGGGGAAGAGCAGCGGAGCGTCGGCACCAAGAGCCGCGGTCTTCGAGATCACGACCGGCAGCGGGTCGATCTCGACCACGACCGACTCAGCGGCGTCGATGCCTTGAGCACGGGTCTCGGCGACGACCGCTGCCACGATGTCACCGACGAAGCGGACGCGGTCGCGGGCGAACGGCGGTCGACTCAAGGACTCCGAGATCATCGGGAAGGATTGGAACGGCGCGAGCCCGAGGTCGTTGCCGCCGGCGTGATAAACGGCCAGTACGCCCGGCATTGCCCTTGCCGCGTCAACGTTGACGGATCGCAATACGCCGTGCGCAATCGACGACCGGACGAAAACGATTCGCACCGCCCCAGGCGGATCGAGATCGTCGAGGTAGTTCCCCGCGCCCGTCAGCAGCGTCGGGTCCTCCAGCCGTACTACGGCGTTACCGAGAATGGAACCCGCTCGAGCCATGACGCCCCCTTGGGATCGTTCTGCGATCACGCTAGGGATGCGCGGTTCGCCCGACAAGGAGTGGGATAGAAAATTCGGGGATGTGCAACTTGACAAACCGATTCCACCACTCTGAGTAGCGCGAAAGCGCAGTAGCAGGGGGGGACGCGGAAGCGGATGGAGCCGAAGCTGATGCTCTTCGACGAGCCCACCTCCGCGCTCGACCCCGAGCTCGTCGGCGAGGTCCTCGCGGTGATGCGGCGCGCCGCTCTCGGCGGGATGACGATGATCTGTGTGACGCACGAGATCGCCTTCGCCCGCGAGGTCGACGATCAGGTCGTCTTCATGGACCAGGGGGTCGTCGTCGAGCGGGGGACAGCCGCTGAGGTCATCGACCGCCCGGCGCACGAACGCACCCGCGCCTTCCTGCGAGCCGTGCTCTAGCGCGTGCGGCTGGGGGCTACCCCGGGGCGGCCTCGCCGCCGAGCACCTCGGCGAGGCGCTCCGGCTCGGCGACGGTGACGGTGAGCGCGGAGTGGCCGCTCTTCCGCAGCCGCGAGGGGACCTTCTCGGCGAAGTGGATGCAGACGCCGGCCTCGCGGTTGGTGCCGAAGCTCAGCCCGTCGTCGGCGCCGGAGAGGCGCACGCCGGGGGCGGTCCACCAGCGGTAGTTGCGCGTCACGTGCGCGCCCGTGACGTTGCTGAGCGGCGTCGCGAGCCTCACGAAGCCGAGGCGCGCCTCGAGGGCGCCTTCCTCGGTGAGCGTCACCCCGTCGCGGCGCGGCCGCAGCCCGAAGGGGGCGAGCACGGGCCAGTAGCGGGGGTCGATCCTGAAGCCGAAGTGCTCCGCCATCGTCGCTCCGATCAGAGGGCTCCCGAGCATCCTGCCCCAGCGGGCGACCCGGCGCCCGGGAGGGGGCGGCGGAGGGTCAGGCCGAGCGGACCTGCTCCCCGGCGTCGCCCTCGTGCTCAGCGAAGGCCGCGACGAGACAGCCGAGGAAGCCGTCGACGTAGGCGGGCCGTCCTGCGGCGCGCGTCACGGCGTAGATCTCGCGCTGCACCGGCGGTCCCTTCAGGGGCAGGCCGACGGCGCCCGGGTGGCTCCCGTTCGCGAGCACGAGGCTCGGGACGAGGGCGACCCCGAGACCGGCGGCGACGAGCGCCTGGGTCATCGCGTAGTCGTCGCCGTGATAGGCGTAACCGGGCTCGAAGCCCGCCTCCCGGCAGGCCGCGCCGACGATCAGCGAGCACCAGTGCGGGTTCCCCGAGGTGGAGATCCACCGCTCGCCGCTCAGGTCGGCGAGGTCGATCTCACAGCCGGCGGCGAGCGGGTGGCCGGCCGGCACCACCGCGGAGAAGTCGTCGGTCAGCAGGTGTTGGTAGGCGACGCGGGTGTTGTTCGCCGTCTGCACGTCGAAGGGAACGATGACGACGGCGAGGTCGACCTCACCGTTCTCCACGCGGTCGAGGGCGAGGTCGGTCTCCGAGACGCCGAGCTCGACCTGCACCGCCGGGAACCTCGCGGAGAACTGCGCCGTCGCCACCGGGACAGCGGTGATCGAGGCGGTCTGGAAAGCGACCACCCGCACGCGCGCCGAGGCGCCCTTGCGGAGCGCCTCGACCACCGCGTCCACCTCGGCGAGCTCGCCGAGCACGCGCGACGCCTGCTCGACGAGCACCATCGCGGCGTGCGTCGGGCGCAGGCCGCGGCTCGTCCGCTGGAAGAGCTGCAGCCCCGTCTCGCGCTCGAGCGCGGCGACCTGCTGACTGATCGCCGAGGGGGTGTAGGCGAGCGCGCCGGCGGCGGCGACCACCGTCCCGTGCTCGATCACGGCCTTCAGGGTCTTCAGTCGCTGGACGTCGATCACCGTTCCTCCTCGCCACGAGCATCACGGCCGACCGGCGTCAGCACCAGCAACGGTTGCTGACGGGGCGTGAAGCCGCGCTTCATGCTCCCAGCTCAGGGCCACCGCCGCTCGCCAGGATGAAGCCGCGCTTCATCCCCAGTAAGGAACCGGCGCTTGTGCCCGGCACTCGCCTCCCTCACCCTCGAACGTGAGACACCGAGAGAGGGAGGACCGACGATGGCCTGGATCCTGAGTGGCGCGGTGGTGCTGTTCCTCGTCGCCGCCGGGCGCTTCGGCGCCGACAGCCGCGACGGCCTGGACTGGCAGCGGGGCGGCGTGCGGTCGATGGCCGCCGGCGGGGAGGCCCAGCGGACGGGCGGCAGGTCGTGGCGGGAGGAGCACGAGGGCGAGCTCCTCGGCCGACGACACTCGGCCTGAGCGCCTACCCGGCGCGCAGCCGCTCGGCGAGCTCGGGCAGCGCCGCTCCGAGCGGCGCGTCGAGCCGCAGCGCGGCCTGCTCGTCGCCGCGCGTCGGACCCTGGTTGACGATCACCACGGGGACCTCGAGCCGACAGGCGGCGAGGACGAAGCGGTAGCCGGACATCACCGTGAGCGAGGAGCCGGCGACGAGCAGCACGGCCGAGGACTCGAGGAGCGCGAAGCAGCGCTGCACCCGCTCCTTCGGCACCGACTCGCCGAAGAAGACGACGTCGGGCTTCAGCACCCCGCCGCAGCCCTCGCAGTCGGCCACCTCGAAGGCGTCGATCGCCCCCTCCGGGATCGCGGCGTCGCCGTCGGGACGAGACTCGGTGAGGTCGGCGGCCCAGTGCGCGTTGAGTAGGCGGAGGCGTTCGTCGAGCTGTCGCCGCTCGCTGCGGGCGCCGCAGCCGAGGCAGATCACCGCCGCGAGGCTGCCGTGCAGCTCGATCACCGCTTCCGCCCCCGCCGCCTGGTGCAGCCCGTCGACGTTCTGGGTCACGACCCCGGAGAGGAGGCCGACGGCCTGCAGCTCGGCCACCGCGCGGTGGCCGGCGTTGGGGCGCGCGGCGGCGACCGTGCCCCAGCCGACGTGGCTGCGCGCCCAGTAGCGGCGGCGCGCCGCCGCGGACGCGGTGAACTCCGCGTAGGTCATCGGCGAGGCGCGCCGCGTCGCTCCCGTGGGGCCGCGGTAGTCGGGGATCCCCGACTCGGTCGAGAGGCCGGCACCGGAGAGGAGCATCACCTCACCGCCGGCGAGCAGCTCGGCGACCTCGGCGATCCCCTCGAGACGGAGGCTCATCGCGCCATCGTGCCCGACGGTCGGCCCTGACGCCCGGCACAGGCGAGGCACAACAGTGTGTTCTCGGCTCTCTCATCGTTTCTTGATCTTTTGGTTGTAGACCCGCGCGGTCCCACGGCCGAGCGCATTCGGAGGAAGATTGGTCGCGCCCCCGTTCCAACCCGCCGCAGACGGTCGCCGCCGGCCGCCCCTCGCGCCCCGCGTCGCGGCGGCGCTCCTCGTCGCCCTCCTCGCGACGGGGCTGTTCGGCGTGGGTGTGGCGGGCGCCGCGCCGGCGCTCTCGATGGCGACGACCTCGCTCAGCCCCACCGAGACCGGTGCCCCCTACTCGGACCACCTGCTCGGCCTCGGCGGGACCGCCCCGTACCAGTGGACGACGGCGAGCACGCTCCCTCCCGGCCTCAGCCTGGCCGCGAACGGCTTCATCACCGGCACGCCGACCGCCACCGCCGACGTCTTCGTGACCCTCACGCTCACCGACGCGGCGTCGGCGACGGTCACCAACACCTTCGAGCTCGTCGTCACCACCGGGCCGGCGATCACGACGCCCACCCTCCCCGACCCCGTCGTCGGCGCCCCCTACAGTGCGCAGCTCGGCGTCTCGGGGGGAAGCGCCCCCTACGTCTGGTCGATCAACGCCGGGCCGCTGCCGCTCGGCCTCGTCCTCAACTCCGCCGGCGTGCTCTCGGGGCTGCCGGCGGCGGCGGGCTCGACCTCGACGACCTTCGCCGTCGCCGACTCGCAGGGTGCGAAGCCGACGATCGTGATCACGGTGAAGGTCGACCCGTCTCCCGGCATCCCCGAGGCCTACCTCGTCACCGACCGCGCCGGCTCGGTGAGCGCCTACGCGAGCGCCGGTGTCGCCGTCCCCCAGACCGTGAGCGGCGACCCCGGGACCGCCGTCGCCATCAGCTCGGACGCGGCCGGCGACCACTACTGGTTGGCGACCTCCTCGGGCGAGGTCGTCGCCTCCGCCGGGGCGCGCGCCTACGGCTCGGTGCCGGCAAAACGCCTCTCCGGCCGCATCGTCGGGATCGCCGTCAACCCCCCCGGCACGGGCTACTGGCTGGCGAGCTCGACGGGCAGGGTCTACGCCTTCGGCGGCGCGGCACCCCACGGCTCGGTGGCGGCGCGCCGCCTGAAGGGCCAGATCGTCGGGATCGCGGCGAACGCCAACGGCACCGGCTACTGGCTGGCGAGCTCGACGGGCAGGGTCTACGCCTTCGGCGCGGCGCACGTCCTGCGGCCGGCGACGCGCGTCCCGCACGACCCGAAGGTCGTGGCGATCGCCGACGACCCGAGCTCGAGCGGCTATTGGCTGGTGAACGACGCCGGCCGCGTCTTCGCCAACGGCCAGGCGGCGGTGGCCGGCTCGATCCCGGGCGGGCGCCACCTGCGCTCGGTGATCGGCATCACCGCGTCACCGGTCGGCGGCGGCTACTGGCTGCTCCTGCGCAACGGCGTCGTCGCGCCGTTCGGCACCGCGACGCCGCTCAACGGGGTCGAGATCGGGCCGAGGAGCCGGGCGGTGGCGATCGTGAGGACCTCATGACCGTGACCCGCGGCCCGCGCCGGGCGCGCCTGCTCACGAGCGCCGTCCGGCTGGCCGCGCTCCTCCTCGCCGCCACCGCCGCCACGCCGCCGGCCGGCGCCTCCGGTGTGCCACAGGCCGCGCCCCTCCCCGGCCACGTCGACGCGACCGCCGTCTTCCCGAGCCCCACCTGGACCGACATGGTGGGGCCGATCGCCCTCTCCTCGCCGACGGTCGCGACGATCGACGGCACGCAGGCGGTCGTCTTCGCCTCCGAGGACGGCGAGGTCTACGTCGTCGACGCCAACAGTGGCGCGAACCTCCCCGGCTGGCCGCAGCCGGTGACCCTCTCGGGCGGCGCGCCGACCGCGATCGAGTCGAGCCCGACCGTCGCCTACCTCGACGGCCCGGGCAAGCCTCCGACGATCCTCATCGGCGCCGGCTCGACCTACGCGAAGAACCAGCAGGGCGGCCTCGTCGCCTTCCGCGTCAATGGCACGGTGCGCTTCACCTTCCACACCCGCGACGTCTTCAACGAGTGGAACGCGGGCAGCGGCCCGCCGAGCCCCGACGGCTTTGACGAGGGGGTCTTCTCGACGCCCGCAGTCGGCGACATCACCGGCAACGGGCAGCAGGACATCGTCTTCGGCTCCTACGACCACAACCTCTACGCCCTCACCCCGAAGGGCAGGCTCGTCCCCGGCTACCCGCTCGACACCGAGGACACCATCTGGTCCTCGCCGGCGCTCGCGCATGTGCGCGGCAGGGGCTCCAAGGAGGACATCTTCATCGGCGGCGACGCCACCGGGCGCAAGGGCTGCTATGGCGGGTTCGTCTACGACGTGAGCTACGCGCGCAACAAGCCGCGGATCCGCTGGCAGCACTGCGAGAACCAGACGATCTGGTCGAGCCCGGCCCTCGGGGTGCTCAACTCCTCTGGACGCCTCGCGGTGGTCGTCGGCACCGGCTTCGGCGAGCCTCCCCCTTACAAGTCCGACTCCTACAAGCTCTTTGCCTTCTACGCCGCCACCGGAACGACCGTCGCCGGCTGGCCGGTGGCGACGATGGGCCCGACCTTCGGCTCCCCCGCGATCGGCCCGCTGGGGACGAGCGGTGCGACCGCCGTCGTCGACACCTCGTGGTGCATGAGCTGCGCGGCCTCGCCCGGCAGCTCGACGGTCACCGCCTGGAGCGGCTCGGGGAGCCAGCTCTGGTCCCAGACGCTGCGCGGCGCGCAGGACTTTTCCTCGCCGGTCCTCGCCGATCTCGCGGGCTCGGGGGACACCGACGTCCTCGTCGGCTCGCCGACCGGGCTCTTCCCCCTCGACGGCACGAGCGGCGCCTTCCTCTACGGCACCTCGACGGCGCTGGCGCTCAACACCTGCTCGATGCAGGGCGCGCCCGCGGTGGCCGACGTGGGCGGGAGCGGCCCCGGCGCCGGCTGGCACCTCTTCGAGAGCTGCGGTGGACCGCTCGAGATCATCGCCACCGGGCGGCTCATCGACTACCCGCTGCCCGCGGCGCCGCTCGCGCCGCCACCGTGGCCGATGTGGCGGGGCCCTGCCAGCGACGGGGTGGCGCTCGGCACCTGAGCGTCCCGCCCCGGTGCCGGGTCCGGCGCGCCGCTGCGGCCTCGATTCGGCCTGGCCCGCCACTACCGTTTGCGCCACCGCCGCCCCCGCGGCGGCGATCGGAGGCCCGACATGGCGAACCCCGAGCCGCCCGTCCTTCGCCACGAGGTCGATCACGAGGTCGATCCGGCGAAGCTGACCTACACCTTCGGTGGCGCGGAGGCGATCGCCACCCTCGTCGCCGGGTCGATCCTCGACACGAGCACCCTCGACTGCTTCGCCGGCCGCGTCCGCTCTCCCGAGGACAAGGTCACCGAGGTCTGCGACCCCCGCTTCCTCAACCCCCAGACGGGCCCCTTCTACATCGAGGGGGCGGAGCCCGGTGACACGCTCGCGGTGCACTTCGCGCGCATCGAGCCCCGCCGCGCCTTCGGCATCTCGACGACGGTGCCCTTCTTCGGAGCGCTCACCGCGACCGGCTTCACGGCGATGCTGCACGGCCCGCTCCCGGAGATGACCTGGTTCTACGGGATCGATCGCGAGCAGCGCCTCGTCCGCTACGAGGCGCGCGACTCGGACTACCGCGTGGAGCTTCCCCTCGACCCGATGCACGGCACGGTCGGCGTCGCCCCCGCCCTCGGCGAGGTGCGCTCCTCGCTCGCCCCGGGCGACTGGGGAGGGAACATGGACACTCCCGAGATGCGCGCCGGGGTCACCTGCTACCTCGGCGTGAACGTGCCGGGGGCACTGTTCAGCTTCGGGGACGGCCACGCACGCCAGGGCGAAGGGGAGACCTGCGGCGTCGCGGTCGAGGCGGCCATGGACTCGGTGGTCGTCGTCGACCTCGTGAAGGGGTCGCCGACGCCGTGGCCACGCCTCGAGAGCGACGACGAGCTGATGACCGCCGGCTCGGCGCGACCGCTCGAGGACGCCTTCCGCATCGCCCATGCGCAGATGGTGCACTGGGTCGTCGAGCTCACCGGTCTCTCGCTGATGGACGCCTACCAGCTCGTGACCCAGACGGTGCGGACGCCGGTCGCGAACGTCGTCGACACCAACTACACCGTCGTCGCCAAGTTGGCCAAGGCCTACCTGCCCGGGACGACGGCGATGCGCGGGGCGCACCGGAGGCTGCGGGCGCTCGGTGACGACTACCTCGCCCGTCGTCGGTAAGGCGATCTGCGGCGGGCCGCCGAGTGCTCGCAGCCTCGCCCGTCGGGAGGTCAGCGCAGCTTCTCGGTCATCTTCACGGTCCGGCGACGCGAGGCTTCGGGGCGACGAGCGGCCCTCGCGGCCGGCAGCGGGGTGTCGGCGTAACGTCGCAGCGGTGGAAAGGACCGCCAGTGACGCTCGCCTTTGAGATCCGGCTCGTGACCAACCCGTGGCCGGACACCGTCCCCTCGCTGCTCGACCTCCTCGCCACCGCGACGAGAAGGCGGGCCGAGCACATCGCCGAGCAGGCCGCGGAGGGGAACTACCGCCGCGAGTCGTTGGCCCTCGTCCTCCTCGACCCGACGGCCCCCCTCTCGCGCCCCACCGGTGACGCGGTGCTGGCGGTGATCAGCATCGGCGAGGAGGGCACCCGCTTCGCCCCGAACGCGATGGCCAAGGCCGCGGAGCACCGCGATCACGGCCTCGAGTGCGGCGCGCTCGCCCTCACCCAGAAGCACCGCCTCTCCGACGGCGACTTCCGCAACGGCTTCTCCGCCGAGGTGAACGGCACGATCGTCGGCGCGAGCGGGCAGAACTCCCTGCAGGACCAGTTGGAGGCGACCCTCTTCGCGGCCGAGTTCAACTACGAGGTTGCGCGGGCGCGCAGCGACTGGGAGGAGCAGCAAGGGCGTGGGGGCTGGTTCTCCGCCGCCGGCGAGGGCAAGGCGAGCTACACCGGCATCTGGGCGACAAGTGCGCTCGCGAGCTTCCGGTCCGACGCCGACTGACCCGCTGCTGACCAGCTCAGCGATGGTTTCGAACCGTTCGCGGACGGGAAGCGTCTTTCTGTTGTGAGACGCGTGCGGGGAGCCGATGGGGCCGGGGCCCGCGGCGAGGCGCCGACGGCGCTCCTCGAGGGTTGGCTCGCCGAGTGGTACGCCCCCGCCTACCGCACCGCCCGGCTGATCCTCGGCGACGGAGCCGAGGCGGAGGACGCGGTGCAGGACGCCTTCCTCCGCCTCTGGCGCTTCCGCGACGCGATCCCCGAGGGGGAGGCGGCGCGCGCCTGGCTCTACCGGGTGGTGGTGAACGCCTGCTACTCGCGCGCCCGCAGCGAGCGCCGCCACGAGATGAGCTCGGGCGACGAGTCCCTCCTCGACGGCCTCGCCGAGCAGGGCGCCGGCCCCGACGAGAAAGTGGCCGGCGCGCTCTCCGGCACGGCGGTGCGCGCCGCGATCGCCGCCCTCCCCGAGGCGCTGCGTGTCCCGGTCGTCCTGCGTTACTACGCCGACCTCTCCGAACGCGAGATCGCGCTCGCCATCCACCGACGTGCCGGGACGGTGAAGTCGCGCCTGCACGAGGCGCGCCGCCGGCTCGGCGCGGACCCCACCATCAGCCGCCTGCTCGGCGCCGAGGAGGCGTGATGCTCACCGACGACCAGCTCCGCGAGGCCTTCCAGGCCGCAGGCGACGAGCTCGCGCTGCCGGTCGAGGGCCGCGCCGCGGCCCTCGCCGCGGCCAGCGGCGGCGAGCGGGCGGCGCCCGCCCGCTACGACGCCCGCGCTGCGCATCGCCGGCACCTCACCGGCCTCAGCGTCGCGGCGGTCGCCCTCCTCGTCGTCGGCGCGGTGACCGGGATCGTCCTCGGCACCCGCTCCACACCCCCACCGAGCGCGGTCGGTGGCCCGACGGCCTTGCACCCCGCGAGCGGCGTGGCCTCGAGCGGCGTGGCCTCGAACGGTCTCTCCGCCGGGGGTGCCGCGGTGGGCTCCGCGCCGGTCGCGAAGGTGCCAGCGGCGGGGATCAACCCCGGCGGGCCGAACCTCGGCGCCCCCACCCCCGCCAGCAAGGCCTCGGGGGTGCCCGCGAAGATCGCCTCGACCGGCAGCCTCACCCTCGCCATCGGGCGCTCGGCGCTCAACCGCGACGTGGCCGCGCTGCGCAGCCTCGCGATGGGCGCCGGGGGCTACATCTCCTCGACCGACGTGAGCGAGGCCGCGAGCACCGGCAGGGCCTCGCTCACCCTCTCGGTGCCGGCGACCGCCTTCTCCTCCACGATCTCGGGCGCCGAGCACCTCGGGACCGTCCGCACCCTCGTCACCAGGGCCGAGGACGTCACCGGTCAGTACAGCGGCACCGCCGCCCGCCTGCAGGCGCTCGAAGCGGTGCGCAGCCAGCTCGAGCGCCTGCTCAGCCATGCCGCCAAGGTGAGCGACCTGCTCGACGTCGAGGCCCAGATCGAACAGGTGCAGACCCAGATCGACGAGCTGCAGGGCGAGCAGCGGAGCCTCGACCAGGAGGTCACCTACGCGACCCTCACCGTCGACCTGCAGCTGCGCACCCCGCCGCACCACGCGAAGCCGAGCGCCCTTTCACGGGCGTGGTCCGACGCCATCTCCGGCTTCACCGGCGGCCTCAAGTGGCTGCTCTCGATCTCGGGGGCGCTGCTCTTCTCGCTGCTGCTGGCGACCGCACTCGGCCTGCTCGGCCGCTTCGGCTGGCGCCGCTACGGGCCGCGCCTGCGCCGCCACTTCCTCTGAGCGCCGGGCACCCTCAGCCGGAAGCGCCGCCGAGGAGGTAGAACACGACGCGAGCGGGAGCGCCGCGCAGCGCGAGGGCGGCGAGGGCGACCTCCACCCCGGCGGGGAGCGGCGCCTCGATGGCCCCGAGCGCGACCTCGGGGTAGCGGGCGGCGAGGGCGCCGCCGGGCGCCGGTCCGCGGGGTCGCGCAGGTAGCAGGTGAGGCGCACGAGGTCGCCCGCCGCGAGGCCGGAGACGGCGAGCGTCTCCTCGAGCGTGCAGCAGAGCTCGGTGAGCTGCTCGGCGGCGGTTCCCGAGGGGGCGGGGAGGAGTCAGGGGACGACGACGAAACCGCCGTAGCGGACGCCGACGCGACGGGACTCGCGGAGCGGGTCGAGGTAGAGCTGCTGGATCCAGGGGGCGCTCACCGGGCACCGACCACGGCGACCATCTCGGTCGAGATCTCGAAGCGGGCGGTGATGTGGTTGACGAAGGCGTTGTGCACCGGCCGCGGTTCGAGGTCGGCGAACAGCTCCTCAAAGACGGCGTGCGCGGGCGCCGCGTAGGCGGGGCTCTTCCCGTAGGAGTTGAGCTCGACGATGTCGCCCACCGAGCCACCCGCGGCGACGACGAGCGCGCGCAGGTTGGAGAAGGTCTGGCTGGCCTCGGCCTCGAGGCCGCCCGTGACGAGCTCCCCCGTGGCGCCGTCGATTCCGTGGCAGCGCGAGCTGAAGATCATCGGGCCGATGCGGATCGTGGGGTCGCGCGCCGGGACGCCCGGCAGGTCGAAGCGGGTGCGGGTCGCGCCGAGGATGCCGAAGACGTCGAGCTGCACGAGCTGGCCGGGGGGCAGGTCGGCGAGGATCACCTTGTAGGCCGGGCGGTTGGCCTTGTCGGGGAAGACCCGCTCCCAGTACTCACCGTGCACTTGCCGACGTTGCCGAGCTCGCCGCCCGCCCCCTCGATGAGGGCAGCCATCTTCTCGTAGACGCGCGCCACCTGGGCCTCGAGACCCCCCTCGACCTCCCCGGTGCGCGGGTCGCTCGCGTCGAGGCGGTCGGCAGGACGAAGTCGTCGACGCGGATCCCGAAGGGGCGGTCGCGCCCTCCGGGAAGATCTCGGTCAGGGCTCGCAGCTCCATCGGCGCCTCCGTCGCGCGGGAGCGACGGGCGCGCCGCCCGGCGGTAATTAGGGTGTGGTCTCCCGCGGACAGAGGAGGGGCCCGTGACCGACCAGAGGAAGATCGACGCCTTCGCGCACATCCTCACCGCGCCCGTCGTCGACAAGCTCGCCGAGGTGATTCCGGCCTTCCTCACGACGCCGAACATCACCCACCGCCCCGCCATCTCCGACGTCGACGTGCGCCTCACGATGATGGACCGCTACCCCGGCTACCAGCAGATCCTCACCCTCACCGGCCCACCGCTCGTCGACTGGCTGGACGAGCCAGGCGCGGCCGAGATGGCGCGCCGCAGCAACGAGGCGCTCGCCGAGCTCGTCGCGGCGCGCCCGGAGCACTTCTGCGGCTTCGCCGCCGACGTCTCGCTCCCCGACGTCGACTTCGCCGTCGCCGAGGCGGAGCGCGCCGTGCGCGACCTCGGGGCGCTCGGCGTGCAGATCTACACCAACGCGAAGGGGCGGCCCCTCGACGAGGAGGAGTTCCTCCCCTTCTTCGACGCGGTCGCCGCCCTCGGAGTGCCCGTGTGGATCCACCCGGCGCGCACGGCGGCCTTCGCCGACTACGCGAGCGAGAGCACCTCCAAGTTCTCGCTCTGGCAGAAGTTCGGCTGGCCCTACGACACGACGGTCTGCATGGCCCGCCTCATCTACTCGGGCCTCATCCGCCGCCACCCCGACCTCGTGCTCCTCACCCACCACGCCGGCGGGGTCGTCCCCCACCTCGCCGGGCGGCTGGTGCTGCACCACGAGGACGAGGAGATGCGCCGCAGCGTCGGCATCCCCGAGGACTTCAGCGCCGAGGAGACCCTCGACAGCTACCGCCACTTCTACGGCGACACCGTCTTCTCCGGGGCGCACCACCCCCTCGATTGCGCCCTCGAGTTCTTCGGCAGCGACCACCTGCTCTTCGCGACGGACATGCCCTACGGCGCCGAGGGCGGCGAGCTCTTCGTGCGCGAGACGATCCTCGCCGTCGAGGAGCGCCCCGATGTCGCTGGGGCGCTCTTCCAGGACAACGCCGAGCGGATCCTCGGCGTCGGCGGCGCGGCGCGGTGAGCGACCTCGTCGCCCCCGCCCCCGAGGTCGCCTCGCACGGCCCCTGCGCGGTCTGCGGCGCGCCCGGGCGGCGCAGCTTCTTCGCCAACCAGCCCTTCATCGCCCGCCGGCGCGTCGAGGCCGACGGCACCGTGGTCGAGGTGAACGACCCCGTGCCCCCGATCTCGGTGTGCATGGAGCACTGGGTGGAGGTCCTCTCCGAGCGTCTCCCCGTCGGCTACTGCGACGACGAGCGCTGCCGTCGCTGGGGGCCCGAGGGCGCGGCCTCCCCGTGCGGCGCGCCCTACGGCGACCTCCCCGAGCCCCCCGCGCACGAGCACGAGCACGGCGAGGGCGCCACCGACGACGGACGGGGGGCGTGAGCGCCGGCCCCGGCAGCCCCGAGGCCCCGCACCCCGTCTTTCGCAACGGCGGCCTCTCCTACCTGCGGATCCCCGCGCCCGACCCGCTCGCCCTCGCCGGCTTCTACGTCACCGTCTTCGGCTGGCGGGTGCGCACCGACGGCGACGCACCCGCCTTCGAGGACGGGAGCGGCCACGTCATCGGCCACTTCCGCGCCGACCTCGCGGTCGCTGGGACGGTGGGCTTCACCCCCTACGTCTTCGTCGCCGACCTCGACGCCACCCTCGCGACGGCCGCGGCCGAGGGCGGCATCCTGTTCACCGCCCCCTACGCAGAGGGCGACCTGTGGGTCGCGACCCTCCTCGACCCGGCGGGCAACCTCGTCGGCCTCTGGCAGCGCGGGCCGCGCGGCGAGGGCGCGGGTTAGGGCTCCTTCAGCAGCGCGGCGTCGTCGGGGCGGTGACGGCGGACCGCCTCGTGGTTGGTCGAGTCGGCGCCCATGTAGATCCCGACCTCCCAGCTGCGCGCGAGCGGGTCGCGGACGTCGAGCGCCATGCGGCCGATCCCGTGCACCTCGATCTCGACGTGCTCGCCGTCCTGCAGAGGGCCGAGGCCCTCGTGGTTGGTGCCGCAGGAGATGAGGTCGCCGGAGTTGAGGGTCATGATCGTCGAGGCGAACTCGATGAGCTCGGGGACCCGGTGCTCCATGTCGTCGGTGTGGTAGTTGTGGCGCAGCTGGCCGTTGTCCCAGAACTGCACGTGCAGGTCGTTCGGGTCGGGGATCTCGTCCGCAGTGGCGATGCAGGGGCCGATCGGGCAGAAGGTGTCGAAGGACTTCCCGAGCCAGCTCCCCGCCTTCCACGTCGAGCGGCCCTCGCCGCGCGCCGAGACGTCGATCAGGCAGGTGTAGCCGAAGACCGCGTCGCGCCAGTGCTCCTGGTCGACGAGCTTGGAGGGGCCGCGCAGCACGATCGCGAGCTCCGCCTCGTGCATGAACATCCACGGCTCGGCGAAGCGGGGCAGCTCGATGGTGTCGCCGGGGCCGACGACGGCGTCGGGGTTCTTCATGAACATGTTCAGCTGACGCGGCTCGCGCTGGGCGTGCTCCCAGTAGTTGCCGATGCAGCAGAGCACCTTGCCGGGGCGCGGCAGCGGCGGACGGAGGCGCACCTCAGCGAGGGGGAGGCCGGTCGTCGCGCGCGCCTCCTCGAGGCGCGGTCGCAGCGTCTCGAAGTCGTCGATGATCCCCGCCATCGTCGCCTGCGCGTCGTGGCCGGCGGTGACGAGGTCGCCGACGGGGACGACCCGCTCACCCTCCAGCAAGCCCGGCTCCGGTCCCGAACCCCGCTCGAAGAGCACGAGCTTCACGATCCCCTCCTCACCCCCGCGGGCGCGCCGTCGCGCCGCGGCGGACCCTAATCGGCTCGCTCCTCGGCTGCCGCCTCCCCGCGCGGGGCCTTGCGGCGTCGGCTCGGGGCGACGCGCGGCGGCTCGTCGGCCTCCTTCTGGAAGTGCGGCGGCCAGGGGGCGTCGCCGAGGCCGGCGGCCTCGTCGCGCGCCGCCTGCTCGAGGAGCGGGGTGAGGTCGTAGGAGGTGGCCTCGAGGCCCGCACCGGGGTCGCCGACGGTGCGGAAGCGCTCGGGGACGGTGGCGATCGTGAGGTCGCCGGGGTCAACGTCGGCGACCTCCTCCCAGGTGAGCGGGCAGGAGACGCGCCCCTCGGGGTTCGGGCGCACCGAGTACGCCGAGGCGACGGTACGGTCGCGGGCGTTCTGGTTGTAGTCGACGAAGACCGCCTCGCCGCGCTCCTCCTTCCACCACTTCGAGGTCGCCGTGCCGGGCATCCGCCGCTCGAGCTCCCGCGCCAGCGCGAGGGCGGCGCGGCGCACCTCCTTGAAGCCGTAGCGCGCCTCGATCGGCACGTTGATGTGGATGCCCCGCGAGCCGGAGGTCTTCGGGAAGCCGACGAGGCCGTGCTCTGAGAGCAGCACCCGCACCTCGAGGGCGACGCGCCGGACGTCCTCGAAGGTAACCCCCGGCTGCGGGTCGAGGTCGACGCGCAGCTCGTCGGGGTGGTCGACGTCGGCGCGCCGCACCGGCCAGGGGTTGAGCTCCAGGCAGCCGAGGTTCACCGCCCAGAGGATGTGCGCGACGTCGACCGGGCAGAGCTCCTCGGCGCTGCGGCCGGAGGGGAAGTCGACCGTCACCGTCTGCAGCCAGTCGGGGCGGCCCGGCGGGACGCGCTTTTGGAAGAAGAACTCCCCCGCCGCGCCGTTCGGGAAGCGCTTCAGCACCGTCGGCCGCTCGCGCACGCCGCGCATCGCCCCCTCGCCGACCGCGAGGTAGTACTGCGCGAGGTCGAGCTTGGTCTCGCCGCGCGCCGCGAAGAAGACCTTGTCGGGGTTGGAGAGCGAGACGGTGTGCCCGGCGACCTCGAGGTCGACCTTCGGCGAGGCGGAGGGCATCGCGAGATGCTGCCACGGCCGCCACGCAATCGAGCCGCGAGCGGCCTCGTTAGCCTCGTGCGCGACCCGAAGGAGGCACCACATGGAGCCCGTCGAAGCGCTCGAGGCGATCGCTTACACCCTCGAGACCAAGGGCGCGCCCGGCTTCAAGATCAAGGCCTTCCGCTCCGCCGCGGAGACGATCCGCCCCCTTGGCCGCGACGAGCTCGCGCGCCTCGCCGAGGGGCGTGGCCTCGGGCGCCTGCCGGGCGTCGGCGAGACGACGGCGACGGTCATCCGCGAGGCGCTCGCCGGCGGCACGCCGCAGTACCTGACGGACCTCGGCGGCTCGGCGATGCCCTCGGATGAGGCGCTCTCGCCCGAGGCCGAGGCCCTCCACCGGGCGCTGCGCGGCGACTGCCACACCCACTCGGAGTGGTCCGACGGCTCCTCGCCGGTCACGGTGATGGCGCACGCCGCGGCGGCCCTCGGCCACGACTACGTCGCGCTCACCGACCACAGCCCGCGCCTCACCGTCGCGCACGGCCTCAACCGCGAGCGCCTCGCCGAGCAGCTGGCACTCGTCGCGGAGCTGAACGAGGAGCTCGCGCCCTTCCGCATCCTCACCGGCATCGAGGTCGACATCCTGGAGGACGGCGGCCTCGACCAGGAGCCGGAGCTGCTCGCCACGCTCGACGTCGTCGTCGCGAGCGTGCACTCCAAGCTGCGCATGGACGCGAAGCAGATGACCCGCCGCATGGTCGCCGCGATGGAGAGCCCCTACACCGACATCCTCGGCCACTGCACCGGCCGCCTGCTGAGCGGCAAGGGCCGCCCGCAGTCCGAGTTCGACGCCGAGGAGGTCTTCTCCTGCTGCGCCGAGCACGGCAAAGCGGTCGAGATCAACAGTCGCCCCGAGCGGCGCGACCCCCCGCCGGCCCTCCTCGAGCGCGCGCTCGGGCTCGGCTGCCTGGTGACGATCGACACCGACGCGCACGCCCCCGGCCAGCTCGAGTGGCAGCCCCTCGGCTGCATCCAGGCGGCCGCGGCGGGCGTCCGCCCCGACCAGATCGTGAACACCCACGCCCTCGACGAGATCCTCGCCTGGACGGCGAGCCACCGCGCCAGCTGAGCAGCCGACGGGGCGGCGATAGCCTTAAGCATGACCGAACCGCTCTTCGAAGGGGTCGGCGTCGCCCTCGTCACGCTGTTCAACGACGACGGCTCGCTCGACGCCAAGGCCACCGCCGACCTCGCCTGCCGCCTCGTCGAGGCGGGGGTGCGCGGCGTGATCGTCGCCGGCACGACCGGGGAGGCCGCCTCCCTCGATGCCGCCGAGCGGGCCGAGCTCGTCTCGGTCACCCGCGAGGCGCTCGCCGGCGCGGCCCCGGTGCTGTGCGGGACGGGCGCCGCCTCGCTCCGCCAGGCGCTCGCCTTCACCGACGCCGCGCTCGGCGCCGGCGCAGAGGCGGTCCTCGCCCTCTCGCCCGCCGGCAGCGTCGGCCTCGAGCGCTACTACGCCTCGCTCGCCGAGCGCTGCGGCCCGGTCCCCCTCCTCGCCTATCACTTCCCCGGCGCGTCGCTGCCGGGGATCCCCCTCGCGACGCTGCGCGAGCTGCCGGTCGCCGGCGTGAAGGACTCGAGCGGCGACGCCGAGCGCCTCCTCGAGACCGTCACCACCTGGGACCAGCACGTCTACACCGGCTCCTCGGCGCTGCTCTCCTACGCCGGGCCGCTCGGCTGCCGCGGCGCGATCCTCGCCCTCGCCAACGCCGAGCCTGAGGGGTGCGTCGCCGCCTTCGCCGGCGACCCCGCCGCGCAGCGGGCGATCGCCGAGGCGCACAAGGCCTCGCGGGCGAGCTTCCCGCGCGCCATCAAGGAGCTCACGGCGAGGCGCTTCCAGACCTCGCAGGTCTCGCGCATCGGCTGAGCGCGGCCTCCGCCGGTAGCTGCTCGGCGGGTGCGACAATGGCGCTGCCTCGCCCGAGCGGGCGCGGGGAGGTGACGCCGTGTACCACCCACGACTCCTGCGCTGGGCCCGCGCCCTCGTCACCGGCCCGCCGGGGCGGCCGCTCGTCGTAAAGGGGCTGCTCGCGCCGCCGGCCGCGCTGCTGCTCCCCTCGGTGCCGTCGCGCTCGCCCCGTGGGCCGCGCTGAAGATGATCGGCAAGGCCCTCGACCGCACCGGTGAGACCGAGGACCGCCGGGCGCGCTACGCCGAGAACGTCGCGGTCGCCTCCCGCGAGGTCCGCATGGGCGTCGGCCGCGGCGAGCCGATGCCGCAGGACTGACGGTGCGCTCCCGCTACCGGCGCCTCGTCGGCTGGGCGGGCGCCTTCGTGCGCGGCGGGCCGGGGCGCCCCCTCCTCGCGAAGCTGCTACTCGGCGCGGTGGCGGGGGCCGTCCTCGTGCTCGGGACGGTCGCGCTCGCCCTTTCCGGCGTGCTGCGCCTGCTCCTCGGGGCGGCGGGCGGGGGGCCGCAGCTCCCCTCGCGCGTCCGCGGCGACCCCCTCGCGCGCACCGGCTACCGGCGCCTTGGCTACGGGAAGCGCCGCGGACGGGCGGCCCCGCCGGGCCGCCCGCCTCGCCGGCGTCAACAGCGCGGGCGGCGCGGCCTCAGTCGGGCGCGCCGCCCGCGAGCCAGCTCGCGCCGCGGCGGTAGAGGGCCTCGACCTCGGGCCCCGTGAGGCCGGGCATGTCCCGCTTCACGTCGTAGCCGATGCCGTGCTGCAGGTAGGCGAGGTGGCGGTAGCCCTCGGGGAAGCCCTCGAGCACCGCCTTGTCGAGCACGGGCGCCTCGGTGGGGTCGATCGGGTCGAGGCGGTCCTTCTCGTAGATCGGCTGGCGGAGGACGAGCCCCCACTTGTCCGCGCGGCGCTCGAAGAAGTCATAGAAGCGCCCCGTGCAGACGACGTCGCAGCGCACGCCCTCGACGAGCGCGCGCTGGCTGATGGTCATCTTCGTCTGCGCGATCGCCCGGTCACCGGCGAGGTCGACCGAGACGCCCCCGAGGAAGTGCAGGATCCGCACGCCCTTCTCGAAGCCCGCCACCGAGACGGCGATGAACTCCTCGTAGGTCCCCTGGAACCACGTCGCCATCATCCTGCCCTCGGGGTGCCAGACCCCCCGGAAGCGCTCCCAGTCGCCGGCGTCGCGCCACAGCACCCAGTTCTCCACGGCCTCGCGGATCAGCAGGCGGTCGGTCATCTCGTCGTTCGCGGCCACGGCCACCCCTTTCTCTTCTGTCCGCGGAGTGTAGGGGCGCCGCTACGCGGCAACCCTCGACAGCCGGCCGTGCACGCCGAAGGTGCCCCGCGAGCGCGCCGCCGTCGCCCGCCGCAGCGGTTTCGGGGTGACGAGGCGGTAGAGGCCGAGTAGGCAGAGGTCGGCGATCCCCGACAGCACCGCGACGAGGAACGCCCCGCAGAAGGACTCGACGTTGTTGTTGGTGTTCAGCCCGGCGAAGATGAAGTTCCCGAGGTCGTTGTAGGAGACGTAGGCGGCGAGGGTCGAGGTGGCGACCACCTCCACCGCCGCGGTGCGCAGCCCGGCGACGGTGAGGGGCGCGGCGAGGGGGATCTCGATCGTGAAGAAGCGGCGCGCCGACGACATCCCGACCGACTTCGCGGCCTCGATCACGACCGGGTCGACCTCGCGCATCGCGACGTAGGCGTTGGTGAGCACCGGCGGGATCGCGAGCGCGACCAGGGTGAGGAAGGCGGCGTCGAAGCCGCCACCCTTCAGCGAGACGACGGGCCAGATGACGAGCAGGATGAGCAGCGCCAGCGAGGGGATGGCGCGCGCCGCGTTGGCGGCGTTCACCGCGACGAAGCCGCCGTGGCCGACGTGGCCGAGGTAGAAGCCGATGCCGATGCCGATGAGCGCCGCGGCGAGGACGACGAGGGCGGAGAGCTCGACCTGCGCGACGGCGCGCGCCGCGATCCCGTCGCTCCCGGTCCAGTTCGCCATCGAGGTGAGGTAGTGGAAGCAGCCGTCGAGGAAGTGCATCAGCCGCGCACCATCCGCCACCGCACCGTGACGCGCGCGAGCGCTGCGAAGAGGGCGTCACCGAGCGCGGCGAGCAGGATCGAGAGCACGAGGCCGACGACGACCGGTGTGTAGAAGTAGTCCGCGAAGCCGAGCAGGATCACCTTCCCGAGGCCGCCGAGGCCGATGAAGGCGGTGATCGTGACGAGGCCGACGACCGTCACCGTCGCCACCCGCAGCCCGGCGTAGAGGGCTGGGAGGGCGAGCGGCAGGTAGATCCGCACCAGCTGCTGGAAGGGCGAGTAGCCCATCGCCACGGCCGCCTCGTGGACCTCGTCGCCCACCCCGTCGAGGCCGGTGAGGAGGTTGCGCACGAGGATCAGCAGCGTGTACCCCGACAGCGCCACCTCGGCCGTCGTGAGCGAGAAGTAGCCGGTGACGGGCTGGATGAGGACGAAGAGCGCGATCGAGGGGATCGTGTAGAGCAGCCCCGTGAAGCCGAGGATGAGGCCGCGCACACGGTGGAAGCGCCAGGCGAGGAGGCCGAGCGGGAGCGAGACGGCGAGCCCGGCGGCCACCGCGATGGCGACGAGCTCGACGTGCTGGCCGAGCGCGTCGAGGATCAAGGACTGGTTTGCCGCGACCCACGTGCCGGCCCAGCTCACCGCGCCCTCACTTCGGGGTTGTCGGCCACCGGGGCGACCCTACCTCCGCGGCCCGCTTTGGCCCGCCCCGCGGCTGCGCCGCCCGAAGCCGCCCTCCGGCGGGGCACGCCGACGCGAGGACGTGTCTCTACGATGGTCATTGGTCATCCCTTCTCTTCTCAAATTGGCAAGGGGTGGCCGGCCGTCCCGCGACGGAGAACCGGTGAGGGTCGCCTGCGCTAACAGGCGACCCCACCCTCCGCGCGGGGCGTGCCCGGCCCTATCGGTGCAGGCCAAAGGCTATTTCGGCCATACCGCGGGCTGGTGGATGGACCGCGGGACGTTCGAACATCATTGATAGCCTTGCCCGATGATCGAGCTCCGGTCGGTCACCAAGTCCTATTCCGACGGCCAGCCCGCGGTCGACGATCTCTCGATGGAGATCGCCTCCCACGAGTTCTGCGTGCTCGTCGGCCCCTCTGGCTGCGGCAAGACGACGACGCTGAAGATGATCAACCGCCTCGTCGAGCCGACCTCCGGCGAGATCCTCATCGACGGGGTCGACGTGATGTCCGTCGACCCCGTGGAGCTGCGGCGCGGCATTGGCTACGTGATGCAGCAGGGGGGCCTCTTCCCGCACCTGCGCGTCGCCGACAACGTCGCCGCGGTCCCCCGCCTCCTCGGCTGGGACAAGGCGAGGATCGCGGCGCGCGTCGAGGAGCTCCTCGAGCTCGTCGGCCTCGAGCCCGACCGCTACCTGCGCCGCTTCCCCCACGAGCTCTCCGGGGGCGAGCGCCAACGGATCGGCGTGGCGCGCGCCCTCGCCGCCGACCCGATCATGCTGCTCATGGACGAGCCCTTCGGCGCCGTCGACCCGATCGCCCGCAAGCGTCTGCAGGAGGAGTTCAAGGAGCTCCAGGGGCGCCTCGGCAAGACCGTCGTCTTCGTCACCCACGACATCGAGGAGGCGCTCTTCCTCGGCGACCGGATCGCGATCATGCACCGGGGTGGCGTCCTCGAGCAGTACGACACGCCGCAGGCGATCCTCGCGAAGCCCGCCTCCCCCTTCGTCGCCGAGTTCGTCGGCGCCGACCGGGACCTGCAGCGCCTCTCGGTGACGGCGCTCTCGCTCGAGGACCTCGAGCGGCCGCCGACCGCCCCCTCCTTGACCCCCGACGAGGCCCTCGTGGCGATCGGCTCCCAGGCCGGCTCGCCCCGCGTCGTCGTCGAGAACCCCGCCGGCGAGGCGGTGGGGGTCGTCGAGCTCGACGAGATCGGCGCGGCGGGGGCGCTCGTTCATCCCTTCTCCGCCGCGCTGCCGCTCGGCAGCTCGCTGAAGCGGGCGCTCGCGGCGATGCTCGAGCGCGACGAGGGCTACCTCCCCGTGACCGACGGCGACCGCTACGTCGGCCTGCTCAGCCTCGAGGGGCTGCATGGCGCGATGCGCCGGAGCGCCGGGAGCCCGCCGCCGAGCGACTGACCCCTGTCGGCCTGGCCCCGGACGCGAGGCGACCCCGGCGGACGGCTTCGCACCGACGGCCGGGGTCGCCTGCAGGCACTGCGAGCTACAGCATCTTCGCCGCGGTGAGGAAGTTCTTCGCGATCGTCGCCGCGGAGGGCTTGCTCGCCGAGGAGGCCTGACCGTCGAGGGTGACGAGCTCGTTCGTTGTGAGGCGCGCGTTCACCGACTCGAGGGCCCGGTCGACCGCGGAGGTGTTGAACTTCGAACCGACGACGGCCACGAGGTGGTCAGCGGGCTCGAGGTTCTTGTCGTCCTTCAGGGAGACGAAGCCGTCCTGGTTGATGATCGGGTCGGTCGAGAAGAGCTCGACGACCTCGGCCGCGCCGCTCTTCAGCGCCGCCACCGTGAGCGGCCCCGACTCGTCGTAGTTCTTCACGGTCTTGAACTTGATCCCGTAGACGGCCTTCAGGCCGGGGGCGCAGAAGTAGTTCTGCGTGCACTCGGCCGGCGCGCCGAAGGTCCAGGACTTGGCGTGGCTCTTCAGCTGCGACAGCGTCTTCAGGCCGTACCTGGACGAGGTCGCCTTGGTGACGACGAAGACGTTCTGGTCGAGGCCCGCCGTCCCCGGCAGCACGACCGCCTTCTTCGCCTTCAGCGCCGCGTTGTCCGCCGCGATCGCGGAGGTCAGCTGGCCGGCCGCCTTGGTCTGGTTGGCGTTCAGGTAGAGGAGCAGCGAGCCCGCGTAGTCGGGCTCGACGTTGATCGTGCCCTTCTCGAGGGCCGGGATCGCCTGCTGGCGGGAGGTCGTCGTCTGGTACTTCACGGTGTACCCGAGCTTGCCGAGCAGGTCCCCGTAGATGTTCTGCAGGATCGCTGACTCGGTGAAGCCCTCGTCACCGACGACGACGGTGCCGAGCCTCGCCTTGGCGGTGTGCGCCTTGGCGGACGCCGACGCCGTGGCGGCGGTGGTGCCGATCAGGCAGAGCGCGGCGATTGAGGCGAGCGCAGTGCGCGGGGTTCTCATCTAGGTGTCTCCTTGTCTCGGCAACCGTCAGCGAACGAGCCCCTCCGGCGAGTAGAGCTGCCTCTCGGGGCCTCTCGCGGTGACAGCGCGGACCTTCGTGGCCCGAACAAACGTTACTTCCACGAAGTAACTCCTGCCCGGGACGGCCGACGATTGACCGAGCAGGGAATCCGTGTGAAGGTGCCCGTTGGCCGACGCAAGGGCGCGCGGTGCACAGGAGAGGAGCACCATGTACAACGGCGCGAAGGTATTCGACGTCCACAGCCACGTCTCGGTCCCCGGGTCGTCGCGGAGCTTCGCCGCCAGCCTGATGGCGTCCAACACGGTGATGAAGAGCCCGCTCTCCCAGGGGGGGCGTGACCCCTCGACCGAGGAGGAGTACCGCGCGGCGGTCGCCGCCCACCTCTCCTACATGGACGACCGGGACATCGACGTGCAGATCCTCGGACCCCGCCCCTACATGCAGCTCGGCTGGATGGCCCCGCACCTCATCCCGGCGTGGTGCCGCTACGTGAACGACACCATCCACCAGCAGGTGGCCTTCCACCCCGACCGCTTCCTCGGCGCGGTGGCGCTGCCCCAGAACTCCGACGCCCCGGACATCAGCCACGTGCTGCCCGAGCTCGAGCGCTGCGTGAACGAGTACAACTTCGTCGCCGCCTACCTCTCGCCGGACCCGAAGGGCCTGCGCACCACCCCGGGCGTCAACGAGCCGTACTGGTACCCGCTCTACGAGCGCTGCAGCGAGCTCAACCTGCCGATCATCGTG
>DATLTN010000072.1 GCA_035533595.1 Acidimicrobiales bacterium | reverse complement strand
GGGCCGGGCGCGCGCCCGCGACGGGGTGCGCCCGGCCCGCCTCGAGCCGTGGCAGCTCCTCGTCGGCGTCGTCTTCCTGGTCGGCGCGGCGCTCGCTGCGCTCGTCGTCGGTCCCTCGGACCTCTCGCTCTCGACGGTCCTGCACGAGCTGTTGAGCAGGGTCCCCGGCCTCGGGGTGCACGCGCCGCGCGCCGCGGCGGACGCGGCGATCGTCTTCCAGCTCCGCCTGCCGCGCGTCGTCCTCGGGCTGCTCGTCGGCGGGATGCTCGCGCTCGCCGGCGCCTCCTACCAGGGCGTCTTCCAGAACCCGCTCGCCGACCCCTACCTGCTCGGCGTCGCCGCCGGCGCCGGCCTCGGCGCGACGGTGGTCCTCGTCGAGATCCCCGACGCCCCGAGCTGGGGGGTCAACCCCCTCCCCCTCGCGGCCTTCGCCGGCGCGGTGCTCAGCGTGGCGGCGACCTTCGCCTTGGGCCGCGGCGCGGGGCGGATCCGGGAGGCCTCGACCCTCGTGCTCTCGGGCGTCGCGGTGGGGACCTTCTTCACCGCCGCGCAGACCTTCCTGCAGCAGCGCAACACGCTCGTCCTCGCCAACGTCTACAGCTGGATCCTCGGCGGCCTCGCCACCGCCGGGTGGGGCGAGGTCGAGCTCATCGCCCCCTACGTGGCGGTGAGCGCCGTGGTGCTGCTCGCCTGCCGCCGCCTCCTCGACGTGGTGAGCGTCGGGGACGAGGAGGCGGAGAGCCTCGGGGTGCGCTCGGCGCGCCTGCGCCTCGTCGTCGTCGCCGCCGCCACCCTCGGCACCGCAGCGGCGGTCTCGGTGAGCGGGCTGATCGGCTTCGTCGGGATCATCGTCCCGCACACGGTCCGTCTCTTCCTCGGGCCGAGCTACCGGCGGATCCTGCCGCTCTCGCTCCTGTGCGGAGGGGGCTTCCTCGTCCTCTGCGACCTCCTCGCGCAGAACGTGCTCGCCCCGGGCACGATCCCCCTCGGCGTCGTCACCGCCTTCCTCGGGGCCCCCTTCTTCCTCGTCGTACTGCGCCAGAGCCGGAGGATGGGCTGATGCTCACCGCCGAGGGCCTCGGCGTGGAGCTCGGCGGGCGGCGCATCCTCTCGGGCATCGCCCTCTCGGTCGCGCGCGGCGGATGGCTGTGCCTCGTCGGCCCGAACGGCGCCGGCAAGTCGACGCTGCTGCGGGCGATCACCGGTCTCGTCCCCCACGAGGGGAGCGTCACCTTCGACGGCTCGCCCCGCCCGTTGAGCGACCGCCGCGCCGCGGCCCGCCTCGTCGCCTACGTGCCGCAGCGCCCCGTGCTGCCGGGGACGATGACGGTGGCCGACTACGTCCTGCTCGGACGCACCCCCTACCAGTCCCTGCTCGGGGGCGAGGGGCCGCGCGACCGCGTCGTCGTCAGCGAGGCGATCGAGCGCCTCGAGCTCGGCGCGCTCGCCGGGCGCACCCTCGGCACCCTCTCGGGCGGCGAGGGGCAGCGCGCCGTGCTCGCGCGCGCCTTCGCGCAGCAGGCACCGGTCCTCGTGCTCGACGAGCCGACCTCCTCGCTCGATCTCGGGCACAGCCAGCGCTTCCTCGAGCTCGCCGACCTGCTCCGCCACGAGCGCGCGCTCTGCGTGGTGAGCGCGCTGCACGACCTCTCCCTCGCCGCGCAGTACGCGGACGAGGTCCTGCTCCTCGACGGCGGCGAGGCGATCGGCTGCGGCCGGCCCGCCGAGATCCTCACCGAGGAGGCGATCTCCGAGCGCTTCGGGGCGCGGGTCGCGGTGAGCGACGGCCCCGACGGCTGGGCGGTCCGCCCAGTCCGTCCGCCGCGGGGTTAGCCGGGGGCGAGCCCGGTGCGCAGCAGCCCGTCGTCACCGAGCGCGACCGAGGTGGCCGAGCGCACCGCCCCGGTCGGCAGCGGGCCGTAGATGTGGGGAAAGCCGCGGGCGTCGGGCTTGGCCGCCTCGACGCGCACCTCGGCTTCGAGGCGCTCGGGGTCGATCTCGAGGAGGAGGACGTCGTCGCGCCCGCCGTAGAAGCGGTCGGCCGTCCCCTGCACCTGCCCCGCGAAGGAACAGTGGATGAAGCCCTCCTCCTCGAGGGTGCTGTCGATCGAGGAGATCCGGTAGCTGCCGGCGGCGAGCGCCGCCTCCCAGTTGGCGCGGAGCGCCAGGTGGTAGAGGAGCTCCACTACCCGCCCTCCTCGGTCGGCGCCGCCGGGGTCGACCGCAGCGCGACGCGCGGGACGAGGTGGGAGCCCACGAGCCCCGCCGCCTCCTCCTCGTGGACGCGGCGCACCACGCGCCGCTCCAGCACGAAGGCGAGGCCGGGGACGAGCCCCGCCCCGACCATCGCCGCGAGCTGCAGGAGGGTGAAGCGGGCGCGCCGCGCGAGGTCGTAGGCGGCGACCAGGTAGGCGATGTACAAGAAGCCGTGGATCGGCCCGACGACCTGCACCACGCCCGGCGCGTTCCCGAGGTACTGGAGCGGGATACCGACCAGGCACAGCACGAGCAGCCCGCTTCCGACGAGGTAGGCCATCACCCGGTAGCGGGCGAGCGAGCCGCTCACGAGCGGCGCCAGGACTTCGGGCGGTCCTTCGCGGCGAGCTCCTCGAGGAAGTCGTTGTAGGCGGCGAGGCGCTCGTCCTCCTCGTCCGGCCGGCGGGTGACCGGTGCCCCCGGGCCCGTCTCGGCGGGGCGGGTGGCGCGCAGGCGCAGCAGCGCGCGCCCGCCGACGCTCTCGGGGTCGTCGTGGACGAGGTGCCACCAGACGACGAGCCCGAAGAGGGCGAAGACTGGCCACTCCACCGAGTAGAGGTAGGCGAGGTGGTCACCGGCGAGGGCTACCGAGACCTGCCAGCGGCCGGCGACCAGACAGCCCGGGAACCAGATCAGGATCGCGAGGTGCGCGAGCAGGGCGCGGCGGGTGAGCCAGCGCGAACGCCGCCGCGCCGAGGTGGGCAAAGCCTCCTTGCTGTCGGCACCGGCGCGCACCACTCCATCTTGGCGCGCCGCCGGCATGGACCACGCGCGCTCAGTCGGCGGTACGCGGCCCTCCCGGATCGGCGAAGGACTCGATGCGGCGGGCGAGGTTCACGGCGTGGTCGCCGAGGCGCTCGTAGAAGCGGCCGAGGAGGGTCACCTGCCCGCTCACCATGCTCGTCATCGCCCCGGCGGCGACCTCGGCGACGAGGCGGTCCCGGAGCAGGTCGAGCTCCTCGTCGGCGGCGTCGAGCGCCACCCCGGCGAGCGCCCTGCTGGCGTAGGCGTCCCCCGTGGCCTGCCACATGTCGACCGCGACGTCCGACATCCGCTGCACGATGCCACGGCTCACGGCGGTCATCTCCGAACCGAGGCGGGTGACCGCTCGCTGCGCGATGTGCTCGGCGAGGTCGGCGCTGCGTTCGAGCTCAGGGAGGATGAGGAGCACCGAGACGAGACGGCGCAGCTCGGGGAGGTCGCCGGCGCTGCGGGCGATCTCCCCCCAGACGATCTGCACCAGCTCCTCGGTGAGCTCGTCGACGGAACGGTCCGCGGCGATGATCGCCTCGGCGTGAAGCACGTCAGTGCGCAGCAGCGCGTCGGTCGCCCCCGCCAGCGCCTCGGTCACCAGCGCGAACAGCTGGGCGATGCGCTGGTTGACATGGACGGGGGAATCGGGGCTCGCGGCCATCTCCTTTGGAAAGCTATCTGCGGTCACCGCGATTGATGCAATTTGTTCACCTTCTGTTTACCTTGCGATGACCCCGCCCCCGCCTCCGCCCCGGAGCGGCGGGCGGCCCGGCACTACACTCGCCCCAGCTGGGGGGCATGCGGATGCGGCCTCCTGACCCTCGAGGAGGCTCCCATGGCGCAACTGGTCGGGGTCCTGAACACCGCCCACACCCCGTTCTGCTACATGGACGTGGACAGCTGGGAGGTCGTCCGCGAGAAGCGGGCGTCGCTGCGCGAGGACGTGCCGATCGACAGCCACGAGGAGTCCGTCGCCAAGCGGGCGCGCGTCGAGGCTGGCTTCTCGACGCTGCGCGACAAGCTCGCCGAGCTGCGCCCCGACGTCCTCGTCGTCTTCGGCGACGACCAGGAGGAGCTCTTCGACTTCAACAACCACCCGGCGATCGCCGTCTTCGTCGGCGAACACTTCTCCGGGCAGGCGACGGCGGCGAACAACATGCTCGGCACGCGCGAGCCCGACCCGAGCATCCCGCGCACGGAGTGCGACGGCCACCCCGGCCTCGCCACGGCGCTGCTCACCGGGCTGCTCGACAGCGGCTTCGACCCGGCGTTCATGATGGAGGTACCCGACACCGAGCGCGGCATGGGCCACGCCATCATCCGACCCCTCGAGTCGCTCACCAACCTCGACATCCCGACGGTGCCGCTGCTGCTGAACGCCTACTACGCCCCGCAGCTCACGGCGACTCGCTGTTACGAGATCGGCAAGGCCGTTCGCGAGATGATTGACGCCTACCCCGAGGACCTGCGCGTCGTGATCATCGGCTCAGGCGGCCTCTGGCACACGCCCGGGCAGAAGGGCTCCTACCTCGACGAGGCGTTCGACCAGCAGGCCCTCAGCTACCTCGAAGAGGGGGACGTGAAGGCCTGGGCGCAGCACTTCGACGCCTACGTCGTGCAGCCCGGCGACGTCAGCCAGGACGTCTCGACGCCGCGTCGGGGGATCACCGGCCTGCCGACGCCGGGCGGGCCGCAGGGCGGGACGCGCGAGACCTGCAACTGGATCGCCGCCTCAGCGGCGATCGAGGGCCACCCCTCGGTGGTCATCGACTACATCCCGATCTACGCCTCGCCCGTCGGCGCCGCCTTCGCCTACTCGGTCCTCTAGCCCCTCGCAGCTCAGCGCGACGGGATCGCGACGCGCCCGCCGCTGCGGCTCGACTCCTCGAGGGCGTCGAGGATCTGCTGGCAGGCGTAGCCGTCGTCGAAGTTGGGCGCCGGGGAGGTGCCGCTCTCGATCCCGCGGAGGAAGTCGCGGGTGAGGAGACGGAAGGGCATCAGCCGGTCGTCGCGGTCGTCGACGAAGGGCTGCAGCCGCTCGGGGATCTCGAGCTCGGCGAGCGCCGCGTCACCGCGGCGGCCGCCGATCAGGGTGCCGTGCGCCGGCGGGTTCATCCCCGTCTGTGGCGTGAGGAGGGTCCCCGCCGAGCCGTAGAACTCCATCGTCGCCACGTCCCCGAAGGGCGTCTGGCGGGAGGCGACCATCTCCGCGACCCCGCCCCCCTCGAAGAAGAGCCGGAACAGGAAGGTGTCGTCGGCGTCGACCTTCACGATCTCGCCGTTCTCGCCGAGGCGGTCCGGCTGGAAGGTGATCATCTCCCCCGAGGCCGCGGTGACCTCGCCGAAGAGGTGGCGGAGACCGTCGATGTAGTGCGAGCCGAGCGAGTGCAGGAAGCCGAGCTTGCTCGCCGCCATGTCCCGGTCGCCGCGAAAGGCAGCGAGCGTCCCCTGCGGCCCCGGGTCGCGGAAGAGGCGCACGAGCGCGAGGCGGAGGTCGCCCAGGTAGCCCTCGGCGATGAGCTCCTTCGCGCGCATGCGTGCCGAGGCGTAGCGGAACTCGTGGGCGATCATTGTCGTCCGGTCGCTCGCCGCGGCGGCCTCGGCGAGGCTGCGGGCCTCGTCGAGGTTGAGGGTGAAGGGCTTCTCGAGCAGCACGTGCTTGCCCGCCTCGAGGGCGGAGAGGGCGATCGGGTGGTGGAGCGCCGTCGGCGTGACGACGCTCACCGCGTCGAGGTCCGGCGAGGCCACGAGCTCCCGCCAGTCGGTGAAGACCTGCGGGATGCCGAACTGCTTCGCTGCGGCCTCGGCCCGCCCGGCGTGCCGGGCGCAGATCGCGACGACCTCCAGCCCCTCGGACTGGAAGGCCGGGACGTGCACCGTGACTCCGAAGCCGACCCCGACCACGCCGATTCGCACCGCCATCGCCCCTACCTCCGCTCATCGTGTCGGCGCAGCTTAGGGAGGGGGTGGCGCGCGCGCGCCACGGCCGCGCACCAGCTCATTGACCCTCCTATCGGTAGCCGTCAAGTGGAGACGCCGGGCAAACCAATGATCGGTCAGGTGCGACAGGCTCTTATGAGGCCACGGTCTCCAGAGAAGGGCGGGGCCGGGATCGACAGGTCGCCATCCAGTCAGCCCGACGGCGACAGGTAGGCTGAGAGTCAGCTCCTCGGCCCCGGATCTCAGGCGCGAGGCAGCTGCTTGTAGACCTCGCGGGCAACGTAGCGCTTGAGCGACCGGACGACCTCGCGCTTGGAGCGGCCCTCTTTCACTCGTCGCTCGAGATAGGCGCGGGCCCTCGGGTGACAGGTCGAGCGCACGACCACGATCCGCCAGAGCGCGCTGTTCGCCTGACGGTCCCCACCGCGGTCCAGGCGGTGACGAGCGGAGCGCCCCGAGGACGCCTCGAGCGGCGCCACGCCGCAGAGGTGGGCGAAGGCGGCCTCGGAGCGGAGGCGTTCGGGGTTGTCCCCGGCGGCGGCGAGGAGCATCGCCCCGGTCACGGTGCCGACGCCGACGAGGGCGACGAGACCCGGTGCGGTCTCCTCGACGCCGGCGGCGACGAGGGAGCGCAGGAGGCCGGCACCATAGGCGCCGGTGCCCTCCACCCCGACCACCTCGGGCAGGCCGAAGGAGCCGAGCCAGCTGAACAGCGCCGTCTCGCCGGCGCGTGTCGCGGGAAAGGACTCGGTGCCGAGCAGTCGACCGAGCGGATCGAGGGCGGCAGCGACGTGGCCGTCGAGGTGGGTGTCGACGCTCCCGACGATACGGGGGCGCGTCTCTACGATGGTCATCGTCCATCCCTTCTCTTCTCAGATGGTCAAGGGGTGGCCGGCCATCCCGTGACGGAGAACCGGTGAGGAGCTCTTGCGTCTACAAGGGCTCCCACCCTCCGCGCGGGCGTGTCCGTCCCTGTCGGTGCACGTCAGGCCATATTTCTGCGACCTTCCAGCCGGGTGGATAACGGTTCGCTCCGGAAAACATCATTGGTAGGGTGAGCCGTCCCCGGCCGTCGGCTCTGTGGAGCGCACCATCGATCTGCCACCGCCTTCCACGACCGCCGAGCCACCGGGCCCTCGCCTGGCCGTGAGCGACGCGCGGGGGCGCACGGCGCTCCGCCTCTTGTTCGCGGTACTGCTCGCCGGCGCCGTCGCCGCGCTCGGCGCCACCGGGTCGGGGGGGACGCTGCGCGCTCCGCTCACGATCGTCGGCTATCCGATCTACGCGGACTTCGACCCGAACCGCTACCTCGTCGCGTTCTACTTCGTCGGCCTCGTCTTCCCGCTCGGCTCCCTCGGCCTCTACCTGCTCGCCGCGCGCCTCGGTCCGCTGCGGGTGGCGCGCCGAGCGCGGCCGCCGCGGGTGACGACCCTCGCCGAGCTCGGAGCTCCCGCGGAGCGAGGCCGGCCGTTGGCCGGCGCGGTCGCCGCCGCGGCCCTCGTCGGGGGGGTCGCCGGCCTCGAGCTCGCCGTCGCGACGAACGCCGGTGGCGCGCTCCCCTGCTGGTGGTGCGCCGGCGGCGCGGCTCTCGTCGCCCTCCTCGGCGTCCTGGTGTGGAGGATCGGCGGCCCCGCGGCCGCGGCGGGCGTGCTCCTCGGGGGCGTCGCCCTGCAGGTCGCCCTGCTCGTCACCGTCTCCGCGGTGACTGTCGTCACCATCTCCCCGGGGGCGGTGACCGTGCACTACCGCTTCTTCCCCTGGTGGCTCGCGCTCGTGCTGCTCGCGTGCGCCGCCCTCCTCGCCGAGCGCTCGCGGCGCCGCGGGCGGAGCCTCGCCTCGATCGCCCGTGGTCTCGTCGCCTACGTGAGCGCCCCGCTCCTGCTGTTCCTGCTGCTCGCCTCCCTCCCGGGGCCGGGGGGGAGGATGGACACCTTCGGCGAGGGCGAGTACCTCGGTGGGAGCTACCTCCTCCTGCACGGCGCGCTCCCCTGGCGCGACCTGTACCTCATCCACGGCCTCCTCGACGACGGGCTGAAGCCCCTCGTCGGCTTCGCCCTCTTCGGGATGACCCGCTGGGGGGCCTCGGCCGGGCTGAGCTTCCTCTGGGCGCCCGCCTACTGGATCGCCACCTACCTGTTCGCGACCGTCGTCTTCGGACGGCGCTGGTTCGCAGCGGCGGCCGCCGGTGGCGCGGTGGCGCTCGGGGTCTTCGCCGACTGGGACGTCCGTTACCTCTTCTGGCCCCTCTTGCTCGCGCTCTTCGCGGCCACCCTGCGGCGCCGGAGCTGGCGCGTGGGAGCACTCCTCGGTCTCGCCGCGCTCGTGCAGTTCCTGCTCATCCCCGAGATGCTCTACGCCGCGGCCGCCGTCGGCGTCACGCTCGTGGTCGTCGAGTTCAGCCTCCGCCGCGAGCGCCGCCCCCGGATCGCCGACTTCCCCCGCAGCCTGGGCGCGGCGGCCGCCGCCCTCCTCGGTGCCGCCGCCTTCGCGCTCTGGCTCGTCGCCGCCGGGGCGACCTCGGGGTTCATCGGCTACTTCCGGGACTTCGCGAGCGCGCACAGCCTCTCGGGGGGCATCCCGCTGTTCACGAACTACGCGATCCCGGCGCGGCGCGACGCGCTGGGCGTCCTCCACCTCACCGTCAGCGACCCGGGCTGGTTCACCCGCTACTCCCTCGAGCTCGTACTGCCGGTGGCCGCGGTCCTCGTGCTCTTCGCCGTGTGCTGCGTCCGGTGGCGCGCACGTCGCGCGCTCTACCTGGAGGACTGGGTGGCGGTCGCCGCCGCGCTCGTCACCCTCGCCTACTTCCCGAAGGCCCTCAGCCGCGCCGACGTCGGGCACATCGGGGAGAGCTTCGCGGTCGCGGTGCCGCTCTTGTGCTGCCTCGCCCACCGCGGCGTCGTCGCGCTCGACGGGCTGCTGCGCCGCGCGCTAGGGCGGGGCGGACGCCCATTGCTCCTCGCGAGCCCGGCGGGCCTCGCGCTCGTCGCCGCGGTCCTCGCCGTCGCCCCCTCCTCGCCGCTCTCCGCGATCGACGCCGCGCCGGCACACTTCCGCAACGCCGCCGACGCGCCGCCGCCACCGGCGGTGAACGGAGCGGGTGGCCTCGGCTACGAGGCCGGGGCGCTCCCCGACGGCCTGGTGCGGGACCTCGCGACGGTCATCGCCACCTACGGCGGACGCCAGCGGGCCGTCTTCGACTTCACCAACGCGCCCGGCCTGTTCGACTTCCTCCTCGCCGCCCCGCCGGCCTCGCGCTTTTACGACATCAACCTCACGATCACCGAGGCGGCGCAGCAACAGGCGGTGCGCGACCTCGAGGCCGTCCGGCCGCCGCTCGTCGTCTTCGGCGGCGTCACCGGCCTGCCGCGCTGGGACTACCTCGACAACGAGGTGCGCGACCACATCGTCTCGGTCTACCTCCTCGACCACTACCGCCCGCTGGCGAGCGTCGACGGTGAGCTCGTGCTGCTCCGCGACACCGTGCGACACCCCGCCGGGCTGCCGCGCCTCGTCCACCCGCCGGTGACCACCAAGCTCTACGACAGCGGTGGCGCCTGCGCCTTCGGCTACATCCCCGACTTCCTCCCCGCCCCGGCGGGCACCGGGGCGGTCGCGGTGGCGCTCACCGAGGTCCCTGCCCCGCCGCACCAGGGCCGCGTCTTCCGCTTCGTCCTCCCCGCGCTCCCGAGCCGCTACCGCTACGTCGAGGTGACACGCTCGCAGAGCGCCGTCGCCGGCTCGTTCGTCCTCTCCAACCTGCGGGCCCGCTCGCGGCGCGACATCTCCTGGGCGGTGCTCGCAGGGCGGGCGACGACGGCCGTCGAGAGCGGTGCATGCCTGCAGTGGCACGGCTTCTCGAACACCCTCTTCCTCCGTTACAAGGGGCCGGGGACTCCGACTTCGCTCTCGCTGATCCCCTGACCGCCCTCCGGGCTCGCCGCCACGATCTCTGCAGGGAGGGCCGGTTCCGGCACCTTGGGAGCCCCCGAGACCCCCTCGTCGTCCTCGGGGGCGATGGGCGCGAGCGGGAGGCGGACCGTGAAGGTCGACCCGTTGCCCGGGGCGGAGGCGACTGCGACGCTCCCTCCGTGGGCCTCCGCGATCGAGGAGACGATCGAGAGGCCGAGGCCGGTGCCGCCGCGGTCACGGGCCCGCGAGGGGTCGGCGCGGTAGAAGCGGTCGAAGATGTGCGGCAGGTGCTCGGGGTCGATCCCCGTCCCGTGGTCGGTGACGGTGACGACCGCCTCCTCGCCCTCGACCCGCAGCGCCACCTCCACCGCCGAGGCCGCCGGGCTGTAGCGGAGGGCGTTCTGCAGCAGGTTGCCGAGGAGCTGGCGCAGCCGGGGATCGTCGCCGCGGATCACGGCGCTCGGGATGAGGTCGACCACGACGACGCGGTCGGGCTCCTGCACCTGCGCGTCGGCGGCGGTGTCGGCGACGATCCCGGCGAGGTCGACGGGCTCGAGCACGAGCGGCCGGCCGCTCCCGAGGCGGGCGAGGAGGAGCAGGTCGTCGATGAGTCCACCCATGCGGACCGACTCGTCCTCGATGCGCTGCATCGATCGGGCGAGGTCCTCGGGGCGGCTCGCCGCGCCGCGGCGGAAGAGCTCGGCGTAGCCGCGGATCGAGGTCACCGGCGTGCGCAGTTCGTGGGAGGCGTCGGCGATGAACTGGCGCAGGCGCGCCTCGGAGGCCTGCTGCTCGGAGAAGGCGTGCTCGATCTGACCGAGCATCTCGTTCAGCGAGGTGCCGAGCCGGCCGACCTCGGCCGGGAGCTCGTCGGCCTCGACGCGCCGCGAGAGGTCGCCGGCGGCGATCTCCCCCGCCGTCTCCTCGATCGAGCGCAGCGGCCGCAGCCCGACGCGCACCGCGGCGTAGCCGAGGAGGCCGAGCGCGACCACGAGGGCCGCCGTCGCGAGCAGGTCGATGACGACGAGGCGGTGCAGCGTCCCCGACAGCGGGCCGAGGGGGATCGCGACGAGCACGATCACCGGCACGACGCTGAGGGAGGCCGGGAGGGTGATGCTCGCGGACTCGGGGAGCACCCGGTACGAGGCGGAGGAGCTGCCGAAGTGCGCCTGCGCGTCGAAGAGCGCGAGGTCGGCGTTGACGTTGGCGTTGATCTGGCGGACGAGCGAGCCCAGCAGCCCGGGCGGGAGCGCCACCTTGAAGCTCGCCGGTGAGGAGTTGAGCACCTGGCCGGTCTCGGAGATCACCTCGGCGGCGGTGCCGAGGGGGGTCGTCGACTGCGCCCGGCCGATGTCGATGTGGTTCTGGGGGCTCACGAGCGCGGAGGCTCCGGCCTGCAGCTCGATGTCCACCTGGGTGTTCAGGTAGGAGGAGATCTCCTGGTAGACGACGACGTCGGCGACGACCAGGCCCGCGGTGGCGACGAGGATCACGCCGAGCGCCAGGCGGGAGCGGATGGAGAGGCGGTGGAGCGAGCGAGCCAAGCCCCGCCGACGGGGCGGCGCCCCAGATGCGTCCGCCACCGCTACACCGAGACGGGCACCCGCAGGCTGTATCCCGCGCCGCGGAGCGTGTGGATGAGCGGCGGCCCGAGGGAGTCGACCTTCTTGCGGAGATAGCTGATGTAGGTCTCGACGACGTTCGCGTCGCCGCCGAAGTCGTACTCCCAGACGTGGTCGAGGATCTGGGCCTTGGAGAGCACGCGGCGCGGGTTCATCATCAGGTAGCGGAGGAGCTTGAACTCCGTCGGCGTGAGCTCGATGGCGCTCTCGCCGCGGAAGACCTCGCGGGTCTCCTCGTCGAGCTCGAGGTCAGCGAAGACGAGGCGCGACGCGCCCTCCCCCGAGTCGCTGACGCGGCGCAGCACGGCGCGCACCCGCGCCAGCAGCTCCTCGAGGCTGAAGGGCTTGGTGACGTAGTCGTCCCCGCCGAGGGTGAGGCCGCGCACCTTGTCCTCGGTGGCGTCGCGAGCGGTGAGGAAGAGGATCGGCACCCGCCGCGCCTCCTGGCGCAGGCGGCGGGCGACCTCGAAGCCGTCGAGGTCGGGCAGCATCACGTCGAGGATCACGAGGTCCGGCCGGAAGGAGAGCACCTGGTCGAGCGCGGCGCGTCCGGTCGGCGCGGTCGCCACCTCGAAGCCCTCGTAGCGGATCGCCGTCGAGATGAGGTCGCTGATGTTCGGCTCGTCGTCGACGACAAGGACACGGTTCGTCGTTCGCTCCATGGAGAAAGTTTCGCTCCGCCCGCTGTGACGGTGCTGTGGAATCCCTGTCAGGGAACCGGAGGGCGCCTCAACCCTGCGACGGGTGCGACGCGCGCCGGGCCCCCGTCAGCGAGAGGCCCTCGGGCAGGCCGGAGAGGACGGCCTCCCCGTTGAGGAGCTCGAGGCGGGCGCGCGCGTCACCGAGGGCGAGGCCCTCGAGACGGAGGCCCGCCCAGCTGTCGAGGGGGGCCGGCGCGAAGGCGACCCTGCCGGCGGGGAGGTCGGGCTCGAGGTCGAGCAGGGTGCGCAACAGGCTGAGCGCCGTCGCCGAGGCCCAGGCCTGCGGGGTGCAGGCCGCGGGGTAGGCGATGGGAGCAGCGAAGTCGGCGCGGTCGAAGCCGCAGAAGAGCTCGGGGAGGTGGCCGCCGAAGGCCTCCGACGCCTCGAAGAGGCCGGCCGCGATCCGCCGGGCGTCGTCGGTGAAGCCGTAGCGCATCAGCCCGGCGGCGATGAGCGCATTGTCGTGCGGCCAGACCGAGCCGTTGTGGTAGCTCATCGGGTGGTAGCGACGCATCGAGGTCGCGAGGGTGCGCACACCCCAGCCGCTGAACAGCTCCGCCGAGCGGAGGTGCTCGGCGACGGCGGGCGCCGCCGCGTCGGTGACGATGCCGCTCCATAAGAGGTGGCCCATGTTCGACGCGAGGCCGTCGACCGGTCGCTTGTGGCCGTCGAGGGCGAGCGCGAAGTAGCCCCGGTCGGCGAGGAAGAACGCCTCGTTGAACTGCGCCTTCAGCGCCTCCGCGCGGCCTTCCCAGTGCTTGGCGAGGGCGTCGTCGCCGGCCGCCGCGGCGAGCCGGGCGCGCGCAGTGAAGGCGGCGTAGACGTAGCCCTGCACCTCGCAGAGGGCGACCGGGGCCTCGGCGATGCGGCCGTCGGCGAACGAGACGCTATCGGGCGAGTCCTTCCACCCCTGGTTCACGAGGCCGCGGTGGGTGAAGGGGCGGGCGTACTCGACGAAGCCGTCGCCGTCGCGGTCCCCGAACTCGTCGACCCAGGCGAGGGCCCGGTCAGCGTTCGGGAGCAAGGCGGCGACGAGCTCGGGCGGGGCCCCGAAGCGCCGCGCCTCGTCGAGGAGCACGACGAAGAGCGGTGTCGAGTCGATCGAGCCGTAGTACGCCGAGGCGACGCCGGCCCCCGGGCCCTCGAGACGGAAGCGCACCTCGTGCAGGATCCGCCCGGGCTGCTCCTCGGAGGAGGTGTCGACGCGGCTCCCCTGGCGGCGGGCGAGGGCCTGCAGCGTCCCCGTCGCGACGGCCGGCTCGACGTGCAGGATCATCCACGACGTGAGCAGCGAGTCGCGTCCGAACAGCGCCATGAACCACGGCGCGCCGGCCGCGACGACGACCTCCTCGGGGTGGTCGGGGTCGTAGATCCGCAGCGCCGCGAGATCGTCCGCCGCGGCGTTCCAGGCGCCCGCGAGGCGCTCGTCGGCGACGTACAGCAGCGGTACCTCGAGGCGGCGCCAACCGGCGGGGCGGCGTTCGCCGGCGGCGAACTCGCCATGCGCAAGCGCGACCATGCGCCCGTCGACCTCGACGCGGAACTCGAAGCGGCGCTGCCACCGCTCGCGCGGCGCGAGCACGACCGTGAGGCGGATCTCGCCGGGGCCGGCGTCGACCTCAGGGGGCATCGAGAGGCGGAGGCGGCGGCTCCGGCCGTCCTCCCGGAAGGCGTAGAGCATCTCGTTCTTCGCGACCTCGACCGAGTGGAAGCCGCGGGGGCGGACCTGGTCGGCCTTCACCTCGAAGAGGTGCGCGAAGTCGGCGTCGACCTCGAAGGTGACCTCGACGGTCAGCGCCTCGGCGGAGAGGTTGCGCAGCTCGAGCTCCTCGGTCATCCCGTCGCCGACGATGCGGCGGCGGGCGACGAGCAGGCCGGGGTCGGGGCGTCGGACGCTCGGGCGCGGCCGGGAGACGAAGGCGGCGCGGAACGGCTCCTCGGTGACCACCGAGACGGGCTGGGTCGGGCTGCCGTCGACGAGCATCCGCCAGCGGGAGAGGAAGCGGGTGTCGCGCACGAAGAGGCCCTCGGTGAGTGCCGGGTCGATGTCCCCGGTGATCGAGGAGATGCAGAAGGTCGTGCCGTCGATGAGCGTCGTGGTGCCGGGCGCGTCCCCCCCCGTCGGCGGCTCGCCCCCGACGACCCAGCTGTCGCTCACCGTCCCGCCTCGGCCCGCACGCGCTCGTAGAGCGCAACGTGCTCGGCGACCATCCGCTCCGCGGAGAAGTGGCCCTCCACCGCCGCCCGGCAGGCGCCGCGGTCGATCGCCTCCACCTTGCGGAGGGCCTTGAGGAGGCCGTCGGCGTCGTCGACGACGAAGCCCGTCGTGCCGTCGTCCACGATCTCGGCCGAGGCGCCGTGACCCGTCGTGATCACGGGGGTCCCGCAGGCGAGCGCCTCGATCATCACCATCCCGAAGGGCTCGGGCCAGGCGATCGGGTTGAGCAGGCAGCGCGCGCCGGTGAGCAGCTCGAGCTTGTCCTCCTGGTTCACCTCGCCGAGGTAGCGCCGCTCGCTGTCGAGGAGAGGAACGACCGACTCCGCGAAGTAGCGCCGCTCGAGGTCGGTGTGCTGCTTGCCAGCGAGCAGCAGGCGGATGCCGGCGCGGTGCGCGAGCTCGAGGGCGCGGTGCGCACCCTTGTCGGGCGTCATCCGCCCGAGGAAGAGCGCGTAGCCGCCGTCGCCGTCGCCAACTGGGAACTCCTCGGGGAAGAGGCCGTGATGGATCACCGCCGCGATCTCGAGTGGCGCGGCGCTGCGGCGATGGTGCTCGGAGATCGCGATCACCGGCACCGTGCCCTGCAGGAGGCGGTAGACGGAGAGGAAGGGCTCGACGAAGGGGTTGTGGTTGGTGGTCACCGTCGGCGGCGCGCCCCGCACCCCGTGCAGCAGCGGCCCGAGAGTGCTGTGGTCGTGCACCACGTCCATCCCCGCGAGCGCGGCGTAGGCGTGGGTGACGTGTTCCACCTCGAGCGCGCTCCCGGCGTCGATGCCCGGTGCCACGGGGATCACCGAGGCGCGGGGGACCTCGCTCGTGCTGTCGCCCGAGGCGAACAGCAGCACCTCGTGACCCGCCCGTTGCAGGCCGCGCGCGAGCACGTCGATCACCGTCTCGGTGCCGCCGTAGGCGAGCGGCGGAACCCGCACCCAGGGCGGCGCAATGATCCCGACGCGAATGGAGGCCTCCTCGGCTGGCAGCGCTCCGGCCGCGCTCAGCCCACCCTATCGAGGGTCCGCGCCGCGCCTCAGCACAGGGCCGCGAGTTCGCGCAGTTCCTCGTTCGGGCCGAGGGCGACGAGCACGTCGCCGGCCTCGATCGGCCCGTCGAGGTCGTGCCAGCTCCGGAACTGCTCGTGGCGGCGCAGGCCGAGGACGAAGATGCCGTGGCCGTGGCCGGAGAGCTCCTCGAGGGGGCGGCCAATGAGCTGCGAGGTGGGCGAGACCTCCACCTCCTCGGTCGAGAGGCCGAGGGAGGGCACGGCGTGCAGCTCGAGGAGGCCCGGAGTCACCGCCTGCGCGGCGAGGGAGATGCCATAGCTGCGGTAGGGCGAGCGGGCGACGTTCGCCCCAGCGCTCTCGATACGGCCCTGCCAGGCCATCTCGTTCACCCGCGAGATGATCCGCAGGTCGCCGCGCACGGCGCGCGCCGTCAGCGTGATGATGAGGTTGATCGCGTCGTCCTCCGCCCCGGCGATGAGCGCCCGCGCGCGGTGGATCCCGGCCTCCACGAGGTCGCTCTCGGAGGTCGCGTCGCCGATCATCGGGACGCAGCCAGCGTCGAGGATCGCCTGTTCCCGCTCCGCGTTGCGCTCGATCACGAGGCAGGGGAAGCCGAACTCGGTGACGCCGAGGCTCGCCGCCTGCCCGACCCGTCCGAAGCCGACCACGATGACGTGGTCGCTCAGCTGCTCGCGCATCCGTCTTCCCCTCCTCAGCCGTAGGTAGCTGCCCGCCTCACCGGAGGTGAACAGGTTCGTGAGCGTCGCGGCCGCGTAGACGAGGGTCGCGAAGCCCGCCGCGATGACACCCATCGTGAAGATCCGACCCCCGCTGTCGAGGGGGTGCACCTCGCTGTAGCCGACGGTCGAGAGCGTGATCATCGACATGAACATCGCGTCGAGCACGCTGTAGCGCTCGAGCACCAGGTAGCCGAGGGTCGAGCCCACGAAGACGAGGGCGACGGCGGCGAGTGCCGGGCGCAGCCGCGCAGCGAGGAACAGCACCAGCCCCGGGTCGGCCGTCCGCTTGTTCCACCGCTCCTGCAGTCGCGCCACGGTGCCCTTCCTCGGGAGTCCTGCCGCCCGGGCCCCGCCGCGGCCGCGCTGTCGCCGGCGAGCGCCTCGAGCTTACGCGGGCGGCCCTTTCGACCAGGGCTTTTCGACGAGCGGTCAGACCCGCGCCATGTTGGCGAAGCGGGCGTAGTTCCCGACGAAGGCGAGCTCCACGGTGCCAGTCGGGCCGTTGCGGTGCTTGGCGACGATGATCTCGGCGCTCCCCCGGTCCGAGGACTCGCTGTTGTACACCTCGTCGCGATAGATGAACATCACGACATCCGCGTCCTGCTCGATGGCGCCGGACTCGCGCAGGTCGGCGAGCATCGGTCGCTTGTCCGAGCGGCTCTCGAGGTTTCGGGAGAGCTGGCTGAGGGCGAGCACCGGGATCTCGAGCTCGCGGGCGAGGATCTTCAGCCCTCGACTGATCTCGGAGATCTCGACCTGGCGGTTCTCGGCGTGGCTCCGCCCCGTCATCAGCTGGAGGTAGTCGACGACCACAAGGCCGAGCCCTTCGCGGGCTTTCATCCTGCGGGCGCGGGCGCGGATGTCCATCACCGTGACGTTCGGGTTGTCGTCGATGTGGAGGGGAGCGTTGCCGATGCGGCCGATGGCGTTCGAGATCTTCGGCCAGTCGCCCTCGAGCAGGCGGCCGTTGCGCATCCGCGCCGCGTCGACGCGCGCCTCCGCGCAGAGCACGCGCTGGGCGATCTCGAGGTGGCTCATCTCGAGCGAGAAGAAGAGCACCGGGATCCCCTGCACCGCGGCGTTCGCCGCGATCCCGAGGGCGAAGGCGGTCTTGCCCATCGAGGGACGGGCGCCGACGACGAGCAGGTTGGAGGGCTGCAGGCCGGCGAGGTGCTCGTCCAGGTCGTGGAAGCCGGTGGGCACCCCGGTGATCGACTCGCCGCGACCGTAGAGCTCCTCGAGACGGTCGAGGCTCTGGGAGAGCAGCTCCTCGAGCGACATCACCGTGTCGGTCGTCCGGCGCTGCGCGACCTCGAAGACCATCGACTCGGCGCGGTCCACCGCCTCGCTGACGTCCTCGGGGAGTTCGAAGGCGAGCTCGGCTATCTCGCTCGACACCCCGATCAGGCGGCGCAGAAGGGCGTGCTCCTCGATGATCCGGGCGTAACGGCCGGCCGAGGAGATCGCCGGGGTGTTCGACTGCAGTGAGACGAGCGCGGCGGTGTCGCCGACCTCCTCGAGCGCCCCTGCCCGCCGTAGCTCCTCGGCGACGGTGACGGCGTCGGCGGGCTCGCCCTGGCCATAGAGGGCGGTGATGGCGTGGAAGATCTGGGCGTGCGACGGACGGTAGAAGTCGCTCGCCGAGCAACGCTCGATCGCGGTGGCGATCGCGTCGCGCGAGAGGAGCATCGCTCCGAGGAGGGACTCCTCGGCCTCGAGGTTGTGCGGCGGGACCCGCCCGCCCGTCGCCCGCTCCGGTGGCGTCGCGCGGGGGCGGCGGCGACTCTCGTCGAGGGGCTGCAGCATGGTGGCGCTCACCTTGGCCCGTCCGCCTTGGGTACCGCTAGGAGCGGTTCCTGTGCATTTCCGGGGGACGAAGCGGGGGTACCTGTGGGGTTCGGCGCTGGGCACCCCTTCGACGGCACGGCCATGGCCGCAGGGTAAAGCCCGGTTGTATCAGCGATTGGGCCGCCCACGAGGGGCGGCCCAAAGTCACGATCGTCGGTGGATAGGGAATCAGCCGGCGACGACCTCGATGTGCAACGGGAACTCGACGTCGCTGTGCAGGCGGACCGCCACCTCGTGGGTGCCGAGCGTCTTGATCGGCTCATGACTCACGAGACGGTGCCGGTCGAGCGCGATCCCCGACTGCGCCTCGACCGCGTCGAGGATGTCCCCCGGCGTCACCGAGCCGAACAGCTTCCCCTCGCGACCGGCACGCGCCGGGATGGTGATCGCGAGCGGGACGAGCCGCTGGGCGATGGCCTCCGCGGCCTCGCGGTCCTTCGAGTCCTTCAGGTCACGCGAGCGGCGCATCGACGCAGCCTGCGCGGCAATGCCGTCCGAGGCGACGATCGCTCGCCCCGACGGGACAAGGTTGTTGCGCGCGAAGCCGTCGCTCACGTCGACGATGTCGCCGCGCTTGCCGACGGTGGGGACGTCCGCCCTCAGGACGACCCTCACGCCTCACCACCCTCGTCGACGGCGCCGACGAGCTCGACCTCAGCGTCCGAGCCGACCTCGTCCTCGACATCCGGCGCCTCCTCGACCTCGGGGCCGGCGGGGCCGTCGGTCTCGGCGGCGGGGCCGTCGACAGGCGCGGCGGGGGCGCGGTCGCCACCGTAGGACGGCCGACCACGTCCGGGGCCACGGCCGCCGGGGCGCTCAGTCGTCGTGCGCTGCGTGTACGGCAGCAGCGCGAGTTCGCGCGCCGTCTTGATGGCGATCGCCACGGCCCGCTGGTGCTGGGCGCAGTTGCCAGAGACACGGCGGGCGCGGATCTTCCCCCGGTCGGACATGAACTTGCGGAGCAGGTTCACGTCCTTGTACTCGACGTGGTCCAGGTGGTCCTTGCAGAAGATGCAGACCTTCTTCTTCGTGCGGCGGCCGTTGTCCTTCGGTGCGCGCCGCGTCGACCGCTCCCGGTCGTTGTTCCGTGCCATCTAGAAAGGCTCCTCGTCCTCGTACGGTTCTGGCGCCGGGCGCTCCGGCGCGGCGGCGGGGGGTCGGGGCTGACCCTGGGGACCGCCCTCGCCAGGGGTGCGGCGCTCGTTCTTCACGACCTGCGCGCTCGCCCAGCGGAGGCTGGGCCCGAGCTCGTCGGCGATGACCTCGATCCGCGAGCGCTTCTCGCCCTCGGCGGTCTCCCAGGAGCGCTGCTCGAGCCGCCCCGAGACGATCACCCGCGCCCCGCGGGTCAGGCTCTCGCTCACGTTCTCTGCCATCTCCCGCCAGCAGACGACGTCGAAGAAGCTGGTGGCCTCTTCCCACTCCTGGGTCTGGCGGTTCTGCCAGCGGCGGTTGACGGCGAGCCCGAAGGTCGCGGTCGCCTGACCGGTGGGCGTGAAGCGCAGTTCCGGGTCTCGGGTGACGTTCCCTACGAGCGTGACGCTGTTGCCTGGCATGTGATCTCCAATCCTCGACTACTCAGCCGTTGCGCCCTTTGGCTCGGCGGCCGCGGCAGCGGCGGCGGGCTGACGGCCCTCCGGGCGGCGGAGCACCCGGTGGCGGAGCACGTCGTCGCTGAGCGAGAGCATCCGGTCCACCTCGGCGAGCAGTGCGGGCTCGCCGTTTACCTCGATGAACACGTAATAGCCCTCAGTGCGGTGCTTGAGCTCATAGGCGAAGGGGCGACGTCCCCACCGGTCGACATGACCAGGTGATCCGCCACGAGAACGGACGAACTCCACGACCGCATCGGTGGTTTCCCGAATGACGGTCTCGTCAAGAGTCGCGTCGAAGATGATGACTACTTCGTATGGCCGCACGAGCGGCACACCTCCTCCGGACCCGCCGACGGTGCGGCGGGGCCCCGTCAGCGGGGCAGGGGTGAATATGGCTCTCGCAGCGTAGCCGACGATCGTGACAGCCCCTCCCGAGCCGGCCGTGCGCTGTCGGGGGGTTGCCCGTTGCCGTCTCGCAACGGCGGGTTGCCCAAATTCCCTGATCAAACTCCGGAAAACCCTCGACCGGAGTGGGGGATCTCCGACAGTATGGGCGCGCTCAACTGGCCAGAGAGACTTACCCCGTGTCCCGTATCTTCAAACCTCGCCACCGGCGCGCTCGCGCCCTCGCCCGCATCGCCGGCGCGGCCGCGATGGCCGCTGCGACGCTCGCCGGCACCGCGGGGGGTGCGGCGGCGAGCACGCTCTCGTTCGAGCAGTGGGCCGCCGGATACCTCTCCTATCTCGGCGTGCCTGCGAGCGGCGCGGGCGAGGCGCGGGTGGTCTTCCTCGAGCGCTGGGCGACCGTCGAGGGGACCTTCTACCTCGGCAACGTCTACAACCCCCTCGACACCGAGCTGCCCGCACCGGGGGCGGGGCTGTGGAACAGCGCCGGTGTGCGCACCTACCCCTCCCTGTCGGTCGGCTACCGGGCGACGCTGAGCACGATGCAGCAGAGCTTCGACGCGCCGATCCTCGCCGCCCTGCGCAACCCGAAGTCCACCCGGGACGGCCTCGCCCACGCGCTCGCCTCCTCGAACTGGACGGGTTACGGCCAGCTCTCCTCCACCGAGAGCGGCTATGCGAGCGTCGTCGCCGGCGCTCCCGCCGGCCCGGTCGGGCCGCAGGGGCCGGGCGCGACGGAGAACGCTCCCGCCGGTGGTGATTCCTCGGGAGCGCGGGCCGGTTGGGGGCCGACGACCGTCGTCGTCCGTGGGGCGGTCGTCAATCCGCTCGGCCACCCACTCTCCGACGTCTGCGTCGCCGCGGTCCCTGAGGGCGGCCTCGCCGTCGGCACGCTGACCGCCGCGGACGGGAGCTTCCGCCTCTCCTGGGTCCCCGAGGCGGAGGTCCGCCTGCGCCTCACCGACTGCGGCTTCGCCGAGGGTGGCATCGCCCCCGCCTACTACCACGCCGCGGCACGCCGCAGGGCCTCGCCGGAGGCCGCGGCGGCGACCGTGATCGACCTGCGCTGTAAGGAGAACTGCGGCGACCGGCGCTACCGCCTGGCCGCGCCGATCGTCTACGGCACGGCCGCGCCGGAGGTCAGCTGGGTGGGCCCCACCGCGATCACCTACGGCACCCCCCTCGGCGTGGGCCAGCTCGACGCGACCGCCTCGGTACGCGGCACCTTCAGCTACTCACCCGCTCCCGGCACGCTCCTCGCGGCCGGCGAGCGCTCGCTCTCGGTGCTCTTCACCCCGCGCGACAAGCTGGACTACCGCCCCGTGCACGCCACGGCCGTCCTCACCGTCGGGCGTGCGACGCCGTCGCTCTCGTGGCCCTCGCCGGGCTCCCTCACCTACGGCACCGCCCTCGACTCCGACGAGCTCGGCGCCTCAGCCTCGGTGCACGGCTCGTTCAGCTACCACTGGCCCGCGGCCGCCGGCACCGTCCTCAACGCCGGCAGCAACACATTGAGCGCCACCTTCACCCCCTCCGACGGCAACGACTACGCGAGCGCGCAGGTCTCGACCACGCTCTCGGTCACCCCGGCGAAGCCGACGATCTCCTTCAACCCGGCGGCGGGCGTGCTCCCGGGCAGCACGCTCAGGGCGAGCGAGCTCGCCGGCAAGGCCTCGGCCCCGGGGAGCTTCAGCTACTCGCCGCCGCTCGGCACCCCGCTCCTCGCGGGGACCCAGGACGTGTCGGTCATTTTCACCCCCGCGAACTCGGTCGACTACACGACCGCCTCCCAAACGGTCCCGCTCACCGCGAGCCGCTCGACCCCGGAGATCACCTGGCCGGCGCCGCACGAGATCGCCGCCGGGTCCGCGCTGACCGCCAGTCAGCTCGACGCGAGGACCTCGGTCGCCGGCACCTACAGCTACGACCCGCCGCTCGGCAGCCTCCCCGCGCCGGGCACCGACACCCTCTCGGTGACCTTCACTCCGACCGACGCCGCGGCCTACGAGCCGGTCACCGCGACCACGCCGATCGTCGTCGCCAACCCGCTCACACCGACCGTCAGCTGGAGCGCCCCCCATCCGATCACCTACGGGAGCGCACTCTCCTCCGCGCAGCTGGACGCCCGCTCACCCGTGCCGGGGACCTTCGCCTACAGCCCGCCCGCAGGCAGTGTGCTCGGCGCCGGGGCCCACACCCTGCAGGTCACCTTCACGCCGACGAACACCGCCGCGTTCGCGAGCATCACCGAGAGCGTCACGCTCGCCGTCGCGGCGGCGACGCCCGCGCTCAACTGGCCGGCGCCGACCGCCCTCGCCGCCGGGAGCGCGCTCTCGAGCACCCAGCTCGACGCGACGGCGAGCGTCGCCGGGACCTTCAGCTACTCCCCGGCCGCAGGGAGCTTCCTCACCGCCGGGAGCCACACCCTGCAGGTCACCTTCACCCCGACCGACGGCGCCGACTACACCACGGCCACGGCCGCGACGACCCTCGTGGCGACCCAGGCAAGCCCCGTGATCAGCTGGCCGGCACCGGCCGCCGTCGCCGCCGGGAGCTCGCTCTCGAGCACCCAGCTCGACGCCACGGCGAGCGTCGCCGGGACCTTCAGCTACTCCCCGGCCGCAGGGAGCCTCCTCACCGCCGGGAGCCACACCCTGCAGGTCACCTTCACCCCGACCGACAGCGCCGACTACACGACGGCCACGGCGAGCGCCGCGATCGCGGCCACCGGGAGCTGAGCCGGCGCCGGCGCGGCGCAGTCAGTCGAGGCGCGAGGAGTGGTAGCTCTCGCTGTCGTCGGGATAGGCGCCGGAGGCCACGTCGCGGGCGAAGGCCGCTACCGCTTCCTCGGCGAGGGTCGCGAGGTCGGCGTAGCGACGGACGAACTTCGGGACGGGGCCACGGTTGAGGCCGACGAGGTCGTGAAGGACGAGCACCTGCCCGTCGCAGCCCGGGCCGGCGCCGATCCCGATCGTCGGGACCTCGATCGCCTCGGTGACCCGCGCGCCGACGACGTCGGGAACGCCCTCGAGGACGATCGCGAAGCACCCCGCGTCGGCGAGCGCCTTGGCGTCGAGCTCGAGGGCCTCGGCGGCCTCGGCGTCGCGGGCCTGCACGCGCATCCCCCCGAGGGAGTGCACCGACTGCGGCGTGAGACCGAGGTGGCCCATCACCGGGATCTCCGCGTCGAGGAGGGCGCGGATCACGGGCAGCCGGCGGCGACCGCCTTCGAGCTTCACGGCCTCCGCGCCCGCGTGCACGAGCTCGGCGGCGTTGCGGAGGCTGTCCGCGATGTCGACGTGGTAGCTCATCCACGGGAGGTCGGCGACGACGAGGGCGTTGGGCTTGGCTCGCGCCACCGCCCCGACGTGGTGGCGGATCTCGGGGACGCCGACCTGGAGGGTCGTCTCGAGGCCGAGGACGTTGTTCGCGACCGAGTCCCCGACGAGGATCGCGTCCACTCCGGCGCGGTCGACGATGCCGGCGAAGGGTGTGTCGTAGGCGGTGACCATGACGATCGGCCGGGCGCCGTCCCGGCGCTTCCTGGCAGCGATCGCCGGCGCGGTGACCTTCTCGCTCATCTCCGCCTCCTCGCCGTCCGGTGCCCGGTAGCTGCCGGCGGCACCCGCGAGCGTAACGGGATCAGCGTGCGACGCGCTGGCGTGCCGCGGAGGCGTTGAACATCCGCAGCAGATGGTTCCACCGGCACTCGGTGCACACCTCGACGAGGTAGAAGGCGACATCCGAGCCGCGCCGCGCGAGGCCGCGCATCTCCGTCGGGCTGGCGAGCGCCCGCCCCGCCGCGGGGAGGCGGGGACCGAAGGCGAAGAGGACCTGAACGAGCTCGTGGTCCTCGCAGATCGGGCAGGGGATCTCCGTCGGCTTGCCGAGGTTCGTCGCAACCCGCAGCAGCTCGGGCTGCGCGTCGCAGACGTCGACCCGCGAGAGGCGCCCTCGCCGGTACTCGCGGATGAGGGAGTCGCGGGCAAGGCGATACTCGATCTGCCCGAGGCCGGTGACCGGCCGTTCCGCGGTGAGCTCTCCTCGGCTGCGCACTGGAGCGAAGGGTAGCCGGTGGGCCCTCCTCGACCGGTACTCCCCCGCTGACCCAACAGACGGCGACCGCCGGCGCGAGACTCCTGCCGTCGCGGATCCTTATATCGAATCGATACATCTGTTATCCTGTTTTGGTGATCGAGTTCGCCCTGCTGGGACTGCTCAAGGAGCGCCCGATGCACGGCTACGACCTCCGCAAGCGCCTCCGCGACGACTTCGGCGCGCTCGCCAATCTCTCGTTCGGCTCGCTCTACCCGGCGCTCGCCCGCCTCGAGCGCTCCGGCGCGATCCGCACCCTCGCCCCCGACACTGGCGCGGTCGTGGAACTCCCCCTCACCGGCTCGCTCGGTGGGGAGCGCGCCGCGACGGTGGCGCGTCGGGCGACCGCCAAGGCCGCGGCGGCCCTCGGTGGCCGGGGGACGCGCGCCCGCAAGGTCTACGAGATCACCGAGCGCGGCGAGGAGCTCTTCGCGCAGCTCCTCGAATCCCCGCCCTCCAACGACGGTGACGCGCGGGGCTTCTCGGTACGCCTCGCCTTCGCGCGCCATCTCCCCCCGGCGAGCAGGGTGCGCCTCCTCGAGCGCCGGCGGGTGGAGCTGAACGACCGCCTGACGCGCGCCGAGCGCTCCCTCGCCCACCCCCTCCGCCCCCTCGACCGCTACGAGCAGGCGATCGCGGAGCACGCCCGCGACGCCACGGCGAGCGACCTCTCCTGGATCGAGCGTCTCCTCGAAGCCGAGCGGCTCACCGATCCCGAACCGAGCACCCCGTTAGACGGCGCCCTCAGCGGCGCCCCGACCCGAGGCGCGCAGCCGTCGGCTGCCGCACAGGAACGATGAACACCAACAGGAGGATGCACTGATGAGGAGCGAGAAGATCCGGGTGGCGATCGCGGGCGTGGGCAACTGCGCCTGCTCGTTGCTGCAGGGAGTCGAGTACTACCGCGCCGCCGACCCGACCGAGATGGTGCCGGGGCTGATGCACGTCGAGCTCGGCGGCTACCACGTCCGCGACATCGAGTTCGTGGCCGCCTTCGACGTCGATTCCGAGAAGGTCGGCCTCGACCTCGGCAAGGCGATCTTCGCCGGCCACAACAACACGATCCGCTTCTCCGACGTCCCCGCCCTCGGCGTGAACGTCGACCGCGGCCCGACCCTCGACGGTCTCGGCAAGTACTACCGGGAGGCGATCGAGGAGTCCCCCGCGGCGCCGGTCGACGTCGCCCGCATCCTCACCGAGCGCGCCGTCGACGTCCTCGTCTCCTACCTCCCCGTCGGTTCGGAGGAGGCGCAGAAGTTCTACGCGAGCGCCGCACTCGAGGCCGGCGTGGCCTTCGTCAACGCGATCCCGGTCTTCATCGCGAGCGACCCGGTCTGGGCCAAACGCTTCACCGACGCCGGCGTGCCGATCATCGGCGACGACATCAAGAGCCAGGTCGGGGCGACGATCCTGCACCGCCTGCTCGCCCGCCTCTTCGAGGACCGCGGCACCGTCCTCGACCGCACCTACCAGCTGAACGTCGGCGGCAACATGGACTTCAAGAACATGCTCGAGCGCGAGCGCCTCGAGTCGAAGAAGATCTCCAAGACCCAGTCGGTGACGAGCCAGATCGACAACGGCATCGCCGCGGACGCGGTGCACATCGGCCCCTCTGACCATGTCGCATGGCTCGACGACCGCAAGTGGGCCTACATCCGCCTCGAGGGTCGCAACTTCGGCGACGTGCCGCTCAGCATCGAGCTGAAGCTCGAGGTCTGGGACTCTCCGAACTCGGCGGGCGTGATCATCGACGCGCTGCGCTGCGCGCGCATCGCCCTTGACCGCGGCCTCGGCGGCCCGCTGCTTGGCCCCGCCGCGTACTTCATGAAGTCGCCGCCGGTGCAGTACCGCGACGAGCAGGCGCACCAGATGGTCGAGGACTTCGCCGCCGGGCGCTGATCCCCGCTCAGCCCGTCGACTCGGGCTGCTCCCGCCACCACTCCTCGAGGCGCCGGTAGGCCTCCTCCTCGCCGAGCAGGCCGTCGTTCAGCCGCACCTCCAGCAGGGCGGCGAGGGCGCGGCCGACGACGGGGCCGGGGGCGACGCCGAGGTGCGCCATTACCTGCGCGCCGTCGAGCTCGGGGCGAATCGCCTCCAGCGCCTCCCGCTCGCGCAGCTCCGCGAGGCGCTCTTCGAGCTCGTCCATCCGCTGCTCGAGCTCCCGGACACGGCGCGCGTCGCGCGTCGTGCAGTCGGCGCGGGTGAGCGCGTTCAGCCGGTCGAGCAGCGGGCCGGCGTCGTTCGCGTAACGCCGGACCGCGGCGTCGGTCCAGCCCATCTTGTAGGTGTGGAAGCGGAGGTGGAGCTCGACGAGGCGGGTGATCTCCTCGACCTCGGCGCCCGAGTACTTGAGGGCCACGAGGCGCCGCTGCGCCATGCGCGCCCCGACGACGTCGTGGTGGTGGAACGAGACCCCGCCGGGGCCGTAGGCGCGGGTGCGCGGCTTGCCGATGTCGTGCAGCAGGGCGGCGAGGCGGAGGATGCGGTCGGGGGCGGTCTTCCCCACGACCGCGATCGTGTGCGCGAGCACGTCCTTGTGGCGGTGGATCGGGTCCTGCTCAAGGGCGAGGCCCGGGAGCTCGGGGAGGAACTCGTCGGCGAGTCCCGTCTCGACGACGAACCACAGCCCCGCCTCGGGGTCGGGCAGCTCGACGAGCTTGTTCAGCTCGTCGCGGACGCGCTCCGCGGAGACGATCGACAGGCGATCGTGCATCGCGACGACGGCCTCGCGGAGCTCGGTCTCGGGGGCGAGGCCGTAGCCGGCGAGGAAGCGGGCGGCGCGCAGCATCCGCAGCGGGTCGTCGGAGAAGGAGACCGCGGGATCGAGCGGGGTCCGCAGGCGGTGGGCGCTCATCAGGTCGCCGAGGCCGTCGAAGGGGTCGATGAGCTCGGGGACGCCGCCGTCGACGCGCAGCGCCATCGCGTTCACCGTGAAGTCCCGGCGGGAGAGGTCGGTGCGGATGTCGCTCCCGAAGCGCACCTCGGGCTTGCGCGAGTCGGGGGAATAGGCCTCGGCGCGGTGCGTCGTGACCTCGTAGCGACGCGCGCCCTTCGCCCCGCCGATCGTGCCGAAGCGCTTGCCCTGGGTCCACAGCGCGTCCGCCCACCCCGAGAGGAGGCGCTCGATCTCGTCGGGGAGCGCCTCGGTGGTGAGGTCGAAGTCGACCTCGTCGAGGCTCTCGTCGATCTCCCCGGGGCGTCCGGCGATCGCGTCGCGCACCGTGCCGCCGACCAGGTAGAGACGGTGACCCGCCGATGAGAAGCGCTCGGCGAGCGGCGCGCACTCCTCGATGACCAGCCGGAGGCGCTCGGGAACCACGGGCCGCGAAGCTACCCGCCCCGCGCGACGCTCAAGACCGGCGGCGCTCGGAGCGTTCGTGCAGCTGACCGGCGGCGCGCGCCACCGCCTGCGCGGCGAGGGTCGGACCCCCCTCGGGGCCGCCCGCGGTAGGGGGCTCGGGGCGGTAGTCGACCCCGAGGAGGGCGCCGAGGGTCGCCGCCGCCGAACGGCCGAGGGCCTCGAGGTCGTACCCGCCCTCGAGGAAGAACAGCCGTCGCCCCGGCGGGACGAGGCGCGCGGCGCGCGCCGCGAGGTCGGCGAAGTCCCCCGAGGTGAGGCCGAGGTCGGTCAGCGGGTCAGCCCGGTGCGCGTCGAAACCCGCCGACACGAGCAGCCAGGTGGGCGCGAACTGCTCCGCCGCCGGCGCCAGCACCTCGTCGAAGGCGGCCCGGTAGGCGTCCCCAGACGTCCCGGCGGGGAAGGGGAGGTTGATCGTCCGCCCCTCGCCGGCTCCGGCGCCCACCTCGTCGAGAGCCCCCGTCCCCGGGTAGTAGGGGTACTGGTGGAGGGAGAAGAAGAGCACCTCCGGCTCCTCGTAGAAGGCCTCCTGGGTGCCGTTCCCGTGGTGCGCGTCCCAGTCGAGGATCAGCACCCGCTCGCCCTCCGCGACGAGTGCCGCGGCGGCGACGGCGACGTTGTTGAAGAGGCAGAAGCCCATCGCCCCGGAAGGCCGGGCGTGGTGACCGGGGGGGCGCAGCGCGAGGAACGCAGCGTCGGCCTCTCCGGCGCGGAGCCGGGCGATGGCGTCCGGCCCCGCCCCCGCGGCGCGGCGCGCCGCCTCCTCGGAGGCAGCGACCACAGCGGTGTCCGGGTCGAGCCTCCCACCGCCGGCCGAGCAGAGGCGTGCCAGCGCGGCGACGTAGCGCGGGTGATGGACGCGGTCGAGCTCGACGTCGGTCGCCCGCCGCGGCTCGAAGGGCACCACCCCCTCGGCGAAGCCGGCGGCGGCGATCCCCTCGGCGACCGCCCGCAACCGGCGGGGGGACTCCGGATGACCCGCCCCGGGGTCGTGCAGGAGGTAGGCGTCGTGCGCGCCGAACAGGACGCCCATCGCCCGCAACGTACTCGCCCTGATCAACGGCCTGCCCGTCGATAGGCTCTCGCCCCGAGGTGGACGGAACGGGGTCAGCCGCGCCGAGCGCGTCGCGTAGAGCACGCCGTGGCGCCCTCCTCACCGTCGCGGCCCTCGTCGCCCTCGTCACCGCCGCCGTGCCGGCTACGGCGGCACGGCGCGGCCACCTGAGCGCCGCGATCACCACGAGCACGCTCCGCCTCACCTCCCAGAGCCCGACCGTGGTGCAAGCGGGCGGCACCCTCACCGTCGACCTCTCGGTGCAGTCACCACTCCCCGCGACCGACCTCGGCTTTGAGCTCTTCCTCTATCCGAGCATCAAGACTGTCAACTCCTTTGGCACGCTCCCCACGCTCCCCGCGTCGCCTGGGGTCGTGGGCGGATCGCTCCCGCTCGCGAAGAATGACACGGCACCGACTGAGGTCGCGGCCTCGCTCGCCCTCAACATCGCCACGAGCGCGCCCGCCGCCCCGGGTGTGCTCCCAACGCTTGTCCTCAATGGGGGGGCCGGCGTCTACCCCCTCACCGTCGCCCTCGTCACCCGCGCCGAGGGCACGGTGCTCACCCGACTCACCACCCACGTGATCTACATCTCGGGGGCCGCGACGGTCCCGCTCCGCGTCGGCCTCGCCCTGCCGATCGGCACCAGCCCCGCGCTCAACCCCGCGCACGCGGCGGCGCTCTCGGGCGGCTCCCTCGCTACGCTCGGCGCGGAGATCTCGGCGCTCAACAGCCACACGCGTACCACCGTCTCGGTCGCGCTCTACCCGCAGCTCCTCGTCGCCCTCGAAGAGGCGGCCGCCACCCGGCGCGCGGCGCGCGGTCGCCTCACGATGCTGCGCGGCGTGCTCACCCGCGGGAGCAACAACGGCAACGTCGAGCTTCTACGGACGACCTTCACGCCCACGAACGTCTCGGCGCTCGCCGCGGCCGGTCTCGGCGGCGACCTCGCCGCGCAGCTCTCGCGTGCCGCGGGCGCCGCCGGAGTCGCCTTCCCGGGCATCGCCATCGACCCCACCGCCCCCTATGTCACTACCGGTCGGCTCAGCGATGCGGGTCTAGGTCTGCTCGCGGCCGCGGGAGTCGGGACGCTCGTCGTACCCGCAGCTGACATCGATTTCTCCCTCCCGCACTTGCAGACCGCGCCCTTCTCGTTGTTTTCGGAGCGGAAGAACCCCGCCGGCTCGGCACCGCTGGCGCTTCCGAGCTACCCCGCGCTCGATGACGAGCTCTCCGCACCAGGTGACGACCCGGTGCTCGCCGGCCACGAGTTGCTCGCCGAGCTCGCCCAGATCTACTTCGACGACCCCGCCCTCACTCAGCCCCGCGCCGTCGTCGTCGCCCCGGGCTCCCTTCCGAGCGGTGCGTCGACGGTGAAGTCGCTGCTCGACACGGTGCTCGGTGGTCTCAGCGCCAACCCGATCCTCTCCACCTCGACGCTGACCTCGCTCTTCGACGAGGTCCCTACCGGCTCGAATGGCGCGACATGGAACGCGAGCAGCGCCCCCCTGCAACCGTCCGGCACCCTCGACGCGCTCCCGGCGAGGGCGATCGACAGCGCCCACAGTGCGCTAGCCGTGTACCACTCCATCGCCCGACTGGACACGACGCGCGAGAACGTCCTCGAGGACGACATCCTCGTCTCCGAGGGAGCAGACCTCTCCGAGCGGGCACGGCTGCGCTTCACCGCAGCCGTGAACGGGATCCTCCCCGAGTTCCGCCGCTCCCTCAGCATCTCGAGCAGCCGCCGGGTCGCCCTCACCTCGCTGCGCGGCAAGATCCCCGTGACGATCAAGGTGGCATGGCCCGCGCCCGGGCCCCTGCGCGTGGTGCTCCGCCTCTCCTCGGCCGAGGACGCGCTCTCCTTTCCCGGGACCGCCAACCGTTCCGAGCCGCTCTCTCTGCAGGCCGGCGACAACAGCGAGAACATCACCGTGACGGCGCGCACCTCCGGCGCCTTCGACCTCGCGCTCGAGCTCGTCTCGCCCCGCGGCTCGGTGGTGCTCTTCCGCTCGAGCGACTTCTCGGTGCGCTCGACGGCGATCTCCGGCGAGGCCATCGCCCTCTCGGTGGCGGCGCTCGCCGTGCTCCTCGCGTGGTGGATCCGCTCGATCCTGCGGAGCCGGCGGCGCCGGGCCTTGCCGGCGGGCGTGCTCGCGCCGGAGTGACAGCACCGGAGGAGAGCCCGCAGCTCGCCGCGAGCCGACGGGCGGGCGCGTCGCTGCGGACGGGCGCGGGGACCATCGCCTCGCGCGTCACCGGGCTGCTGCGCCTGGTCGCGGTCGTCTACGCGCTCGGCGGGAGCAAGAGCAACAGCGCGAACGCCTACAACCTCGCGAACAACACCCCGAACATCGTCCACGACCTCGTCCTCGGCGGCATCCTCACGGCGAGCTTCGTCCCGGTCTTCGTCGACCGCCTCGCCCACCGTCCCCGCCGCGAGGCGGAGCGCTCGATCTCGGCCGTGTTCAGCATGTCGGTGCTCGTGCTCGCGGTGAGCACGGTGCTGCTCGTCGTGCTCGCGCCGGCGATCATCGACCTCTACTCGCTCGGCACCCCCACCACCTCGGGCAACGCCCAGCAACGGGCGCTGGCCGTCGAGTTCCTCCGCTACTTCGCGCCGCAGGTCCTCGCCTACGGGCTGATCAGCCTCCTCGGCGCGGTGCTCGCGACCCGCGACCGCTTCGTTGCCGTCGGGATCGTCCCCGTGGTGAACAACGTCGTCGGCATCGCCATCCTGCTGCTCTTCTCGCGCATGGCGAGCGCCGTAGAGGTGACCTCGGGCCGGCTGAGCGGTGCCCACGTCGCGATGCTCGGGATCGGCACGACCGCGGGCGTCGTCCTGCAGGCAGCCGCGCTCCTCCCGTCGCTCGCGCGCTCGGGCGCCCGCCTGCGGCTCATCTGGCGGCCGCACGACCCGGCGCTCGGCGCGATCTGGCGCCTCTCAGGGTGGACCCTCGGCTTCGTGGCGGCCAACCAGCTCGCCGTCTTCGTCGTGCAGGCGCTCGAGTACCACCTCAATAAGGTCGCCGACTACTCCTACGCGTACCAGTTCTTCCTCTTCCCCTACGCCGTGGTCGCCGTCTCGATCGTGAACGTCGCCACCCCCGCGCTCGCGCGCGCCCACGCGGCGGGCGACCGCGTCGCGCTCGGCCGCACCTTCGGCTCGGCGGGCCGCCAGGTGCTCGCGCTCATCCTCCCGGCGGCGATCGGCTACCTCGTCCTCGCCAAGCCGCTCATCGCCCTCGTCCTCGACCACGGCCGCTTCGTGGCCGCCGACGCGGTGCAGACCGCCTCGACGCTCGCGCTTTTCGCGCTTGGCCTCCCCGCCTTCTGCATCTGGGTGCTCGCGATCAGGACCTTCCAGGCGATGCAGGACACCCGCACCGCCTTTTGGTGCTACGTCCTCGAGAACGGGGCCAACATCGCCCTCGCCTTCGCCTTCTACCGCCCCCTCGGAGTGAAGGGCCTGGCCCTCGCCTACGCCCTCGCCTACACCGTCGGCGCGGGGGTGGCGCTCGCCGTGCTGCGCCGACGCCTCGGCACGATCGGCGGGAGGGCGACCGCCCTCTCCTGCCTGCGTGCGGTCGTGCTCAGCCTGCTGATGGCGCTCGCCGTCGCCTTTACCTCGGCGGTGCTCGGGAGCGGGAGCGGCCTGCTCGGCTGGCTGCGCCTCCTCGTGAGCGTCACCGTCGGCGGCCTCGTCTACCTCGGCGGCGCGGGCGTAGCGGCCTCGATGGCCGGCTGGCAGACTTCCCGCCGACCGCGCCGCTGAGGGGAGAAGACCGTGGCCGGAGTGCAGATCGTCACCGACAGCGCGAGCGACCTCCCGAAGGAGCTGAGCGAGCGCGCCGGAATCCGCACCGTCCCCCTCGAGGTGCGCCTCGGCGACCATGACCCCGCCGAACTGGCGGAGCTCCCGGGCGAGGAGTTCTGGAAGCTGGCGAACGCCACCGACTCGCTCGCGGAGACGGCGGCGCCCTCGCCCGGGCTCTTCGCCGAGGCCTTCCGCGCCGCGGCCGCCGACGGCGCGAGCGGCGTCTTGTGCGTCACCATCTCCTCCCGGTTGTCGGCCACCTTCCAGGCGGCACGGGCCGGCGCGACCGAGGTCGCCGCGGAGATCCCCGTCTCGGTCGTCGACTCGCGGCTCGCGACGATGGGCGAGGGGTTGCTCGTGCTGCACGCGTCAGCGCTCGCGGCCGAGGGCGCCGACCTCGGCGCCCTCGTCGGGGCGACGGAGCGGGCGGTTGAATCGATCTCGGTCTTCGGCACCCTCGAGAACCTCGAGACGCTCCGCCGCGGCGGGCGGATTGGCTCGGCACAAGCGCTGATCGGCTCCCTGCTCTCGATCAAGCCGGTAATCGAGGTGCGTGACGGCGCCGTCGAGGGTGAGTCCAAGCAACGCACCCGCGCCCGGTCGCTCCGCTACCTCGTCGACAAGGCCGCCGCCGCGGGCCCCCTCGCCGCGCTCGCCGTGGTGCACGCCGCCGCCGGCGACCTCGACGAGATCCTCGACCCCCTCGCCGAGGTCTTCCCGCGGGCCGACACGATCGTGACGGCCATCGGCCCGGTGATCGGTGCGCACACGGGCTCGGGGACGATCGGCCTCTGCTACCGCCGGGCCTAGCGCCGGCCGCCGTAACCTTCCCCCATGGCAAGCGAGGAACCGACCGGGAACCACCAGGATCTGGCCAATCAGCTGGCGCACCGCGTCGAGGAGCTGGTCGACCTCATCCGCGACCATTCACTGCGGCCGCTGCTCAAGGTGTCGACGACGGCCATCAGCGCCCTCGCCGCGCTCGTGATCGCCCTCGGCGTCCTGCTCGCGATCGGGGTCGGCCTCCTCCACCTCGTTGACCAGGACATCTTCCGGGGGCGGGTCTGGGCGGGTGACTTCCTCATCGGGGGAATGCTCGGTGCCGGCGGGCTGTTCCTCCTGCGCATGAGTGCGAAGGTGAGGAGGGACGATGTCGTCAACTGAGGACCGCGAGGGCGAAGTCCGGGAGGTGGTCGTCCTCGGTTCCGGGCCGGCGGGGCTCACCGCCGCCATCTACGCGGCGCGTGCCGACCTCGCGCCGCTCGCCCTCGAGGGCGAGCCCTCCTCCGGGTCGGACCAGCCCGGCGGCCAGCTGATGCTCACCACCGAGGTCGAGAACTTCCCCGGCTTCCCCGAGGGGATCATGGGGCCCGAACTCATGCGGGGCTTTCGCGGGCAGGCGGAGCGCTTCGGCGCGGAGATCCGCACCGAGCGGGCGGGCAAGATCGACCTCTCGGCGCGTCCCTTTGCCATCTGGAAGGAGGGCTCGCAGAGCGACGAGCCCGACTACCGCGCCCGTTCGGTCATCGTCGCCACCGGCGCACGCTCGCTCCTGCTGAACGTCGAGGGCGAGAGCCGGCTGCTCGGTCACGGCCTGTCCACCTGCGCGACCTGTGACGGCTTCTTCTTCCGGGACCTCCCGATCGGCGTCGTGGGCGGTGGCGACTCCGCCCTCGAGGAGGCGATCTTCCTCACGAAGTTCGCGAGCTCGGTGCTCGTCATCCACCGCCGCAAGGAGCTCCGCGCCTCGAAGATCATGCAGGACCGGGCGCTCGCCAACCCGAAGATCTCCTTCCGCTGGGACTCGGTGGTGACCGAGGTGCTCGGCGAGCAGAAGCTCGAAGGCCTGCGCGTGCGCGACGTCGTCACCGGCGCGCAGGAGGAGATCGCCCTCTCCGGCGTCTTCGTCGCGATCGGCCACGCCCCGAACACCTCACTGTTCGCCGGGCAGCTCGACATGGACGAGAACGGCTACCTCGTGACCCACGACGGGACGAGGACCAGCGTCGAAGGCGTCTTCGCCTGCGGCGACGTCCAGGACCACGTCTACCGCCAGGCGATCACCGCTGCCGGCTCGGGGTGCATGGCGGCGATCGACGTCGAGCGCTTCCTCGAGGACGAGCACGACCGGCTCGGGGGCTGAGCCCCACATCGAGGAATGCGCGCGCCGGCAACGGCGTTCTATGCAGTAGGTCGGCGGCAACAGGTGCAGCGCGACCGTCGACCGAAGGACAAGGAGGAACGGTGTCACAAGCGTCAGCAATCACGGACAGCACCTTCGACGAGGAGATCCGGGCGTCGGAGACGCCGATCCTGGTCGACTTCTGGGCCGAGTGGTGCGGACCCTGCAAGATGGTGGCGCCGATCCTCGACGAGATCGCCACGGAGAAGAGCGGCTCGATCCGCGTCATGAAGCTCAACGTGGACGACAACGTGAAGACGGCCCAGCGCTTCGAGGTGATGAGCATCCCGACGCTGATCCTGTTCAAGGACGGTGAGCCGGCGCTGCGCATCGTCGGGGCGAAGTCCAAGACGGCGCTGCTCGCCGATTTGGAACCCCTGCTGTAAGAAACGACGGGGCCCGCGGCCTCTACCATGAGGCCGTGCGGCCCCCGATCACCTCGACCCAGCTCGAGCAGGGATCGGCGGCGCTGCCGTTGCGCACGGGCGACCGCGGCTCGGCGGTGCTGGACCTGCAGTCGCGACTCGCCGAGCTCGACCTCCCCGCCACCGACCCGCCCGGCGTCTACGCGGCGGCGACCACCGAGGCCGTCGCGACCTTCCAGCGAGGGCGGGGCCTCGCCGCCTCGGGTGTCTGCGAGCCGGTGACGTGGTCCGCCCTCGTCGAGGCCGGCTACCGCCTCGGCGACCGCCTCCTCTACCGCCAGGCGCCGATGCTGCGTGGCGACGACGTTGCCGAGCTGCAGCGCCGCCTCTCCGCACTCGGCTTCGACCCCGGTCGCATCGACGGCATCTTCGGCGATGACACCACCGAGGCCGTGCAGAACTTCCAGCGCAACGCCGGCCTCCCCGTCGACGGCACCTGCGGACGGGAGACCGTCGCCGACCTCCGGCGGTTCCAGCCTCCCGTCGGCGGGGCGGACCTCGTGAGTCCGATCAGCGAGCGGCTGCGCGTCCACTCCGGGAAGGTGACCCTCGCCGGACACCGCGTCGCGGTCGGCGAAGACGGGGGGTTCATGGTGGGCGCGCTCTCGCTCTCCCGAGCGCTTCGCGAGCGGGGCGCCACCGCCCTCGAGCTCCACGACCCCGACCCCACCCGCCAGGCGGCGACGGCGAACGCCGCCGGTGCCGACTGCTTCGTGAGCCTGCGGATCCACCCGGACCGCGCGAGCTGCACCTCCGCTTACTACCGGGGATTCCATTACGAATCAGTTACGAGTCGCTCCCTGGCCGAGCGACTGCAGGCGGTGCTGCCGGGGATCCTCGACCTCGACGACGGCGGCACCTGCGGGATCGCACTGCCCATCTTGCGCGAGACCCGCATGCCGGCGGTCGAGCTCCAGCTCGGCCGGCCGACGGTCGTCGTGCAACGGGTGAGCGCGCTCGCACGCGGCGTCGTCGACTGCCTCACCGACTGGCTCGCCGCCTCCGCCTGAGACCTCTCGTTCCGCGTGAAGCGCCAGCGATGTCGCGCGGAAGTCGCGATGTTTAGGCAGAAACTGCCTTGGGTAGTGACGCGGCGTCGTGCTGCGCGCGTCTTTATATCTTCTCGGCCACGCGCAGGTAACGGCAGAGCGACAATCCACAACCTGTGCATGAGGTTGTGGATCAAGGTGCACTAGCGGTTGACTCAGCATTGGTCGCGTTCGCGCGCTCGGCCGGTCATCCTGCCGTCGCACTTTGCATCGCGTGGAGCGGAGGTCCAGTTCAGCGACCTGGGCGGGCGTCGCCGCGCCCGACGCTCAGCCTGTAGTGGAGGCTTCGCCGAGCATCGCCCTATAGATGCGCTCGAGGTCGTCGAGGGTCGCGAACTCGACCACGATCCGACCTCGGCGGCCGCCCATGTCGACCTTGACGCGGGTCGAGAGGTGGTCGGCGAGCAGCGCCTCGAGCTCCACCACCCCTGGCGGGCGGAGTGCCGAGCGCAGCGGCCGCGGGCGCGCGTCCTCGGCCTCGGCGGCCGCGCCCTCGGCCTCGGCGGCCTCCACGGCGCGCACGTGCTCGCGCACCGTCTCCTCGAGGGCCCGGACCGAGGTCCCGTTGGCCACCGCCTCGGCGGCGAGGCGCTCCTGGACCTCGCGGTCGGGCGTCATCAACAGGGCGCGGGCGTGGCCGGCGCTCAGCGTCCCGTCGCGCACGAGCCGCTGCACGGTCGCCGGTAGCTGGAAGAGGCGCAGCGCGTTGCTCACAGCCGCCCGCGAGCGGCCGACCCGTCGCGAGACCTCGTCGTGGGTGAAGTTGAAGTCCTCGATGAGCTGCTGGTACGCGGCGGCCTCGTCGATCGGGTTGAGGTCCTCGCGGTGCAGGTTCTCGACGAGCGCCCGCTCGAGGCTCGCTGCGTCGGTCACCACCTGGACCAGGGCCGGGATCGTCTGCAGGCCGGCGCGACGGGCCGCGCGGCAGCGCCGCTCGCCGGCGATCAGCTCGAACTCCTCGTCCGAGGCCCTGCGGAGGAGGACCGGCTGCAGCACCCCGACGGCGCGGATCGAGTCAACGAGGGAGGAGAGCGCCTCCTCGTCGAAGTGCTTGCGGGGCTGGTACTGGTTCACCCGGATCAGCGCGAGGGGTACCTCTTGGAGGGTCGCGCTCTCCGAACGGGTGGAGGACTCCGGCGGGATGAGCGCCCCGAGCCCTCTCCCGAGACCGCTACGCCGGACCACCGCTGACCTCCTTCGCCAGCTCGCGGTAGGCGATCGCGCCCCGCGAGGACGGATCGTGGACTGTCACCGGCTCGCCGAAGCTCGGCGCCTCGGAGATGCGGACGGAGCGGGGGATCACCGTGCGGCAGACCGTGTCCCCGAAGTGGTTCCGGACCTCCGTCGCGACCTGCTCGGCGAGCTTGGTGCGGGCGTCGTACATCGTGAGCACGATCGTGGAGACGTTAAGGGTCGGGTTGAGGTTGGAGCGGATCAGCTCCACGTTGCGCAGCAGCTGTCCCAGCCCCTCCAGCGCGTAGTACTCGCACTGGATCGGGACGAGCACCTCCGATGCGGCGGCGAGACCGTTCACGGTGATCAGCCCGAGCGAAGGCGGGCAGTCCATCAACACGTAGGCGAAGTCGTCGGCGACGACCTCGATCGCCTTCCGCAGGCGGAGTTCACGGCTGAAGGCGGGCACGAGCTCGATCTCCGCCCCGGCCAGATCGATCGTCGCGGGCGCGACGAAGAGGTTGCGGATGCTGGTCGGCTCGATGCAGTCCTCGAGGGCCACATCGTGCAGCAGCACGTCGTACATCGAGTTGTCGAAGTTGCGGGCCTCGATACCGAGGCCGGTGGTCGCGTTCCCCTGGGGGTCGAGGTCGATGATCAGGACCCGGTGGCCGAGATCAGCGAGCGCCGCGCCAAGATTGACCGTGGTGGTTGTCTTGCCGACGCCACCCTTCTGGTTCGCGACGGCGAAGACACGGGCGCCTCGGCGACGCTCCACGGGAGCGGGCTCTGCGTCGGAGGCGAGGGATGCATCGGTGGACGTCATCGACGAGGGGAGCCGCGGGGGCGGCTGGCGCGAGACATCGCACCATCCTCCCTTTCGTCGTCCCAACGGTCAAGCGGAATTCGCCGGTGGCCGCGCTACCCAGGCATCCGCCGCCCCCGACGTTTCACGTGTAACCTGACGGTGAAACAAGAAGGGAGAGCGCGCATGGCGACCGCCGCAGAGGAAGCCCTGCTCACGGGGCTGCTCGTCGGTGAAGGGCATTTCGGCGGTGACGGCCGCCAGCCCCAGGTCACGTTGCGCATGCACCTCCGCCACGAGGATCTGTTCCGGTGGATCGACCGCACCTTCCCCGGAGGACGTCTGTACGGCCCGTATCACCACGGCGGCCGCGACTACTTCCAGTGGATGGCGCGCGGCCGCTTCCTCCGCGACGACCTCTTCCCGTTGCTCGTCCGCTGGCTCACGCCGGAGCTCGACGGCTACAGCTTCGGGCGTTTCCGGGAGATGTGCGAGCGCTACGGGATCGGTGGCGCCACCGACGACGGGGGGGCGGCGCCCGAGGCCGGGGCGGCGCCCCCGCAAGGAGAGCCGCAGGGCCGTCCCTCCGGGACCACCCGCGGCCCGCTCCCCGCGAGCCTCGACGCCATCTTCGCCGGGCTCCGTGGGGCGCTCCCGGACGGTGCGTCGTGAGCCCGCATCGCTCGCCTCAGTACAGCGGGCGCTTGCGCGGCACGCCGGTGCGACGCGGGTAACGCTTCGGGCAGGCGGCCACGGCGCGCAGCACCGCGTAGTGGAAGCGCTCCGCGGAGGTCGTCGTCATCTCGAGCCCGAGCTCGGCGAGCGGGCCGACGGGCCACCGGCCGGCCGGCGCCTCCTCCGGTGGCTCCGAGACCACCAGTCGCCCACCGATGCGAAGGAACCCGGCAGCGCACTCCGCGGTGACGGGCGGAGGGCCGAAACTGCGGGCGACGACCGCGTCGAAAGCGGCGCGCTCGGCGGTGTGCGCGGCCTCCTCGGCCCGTGCGGCGAGCACGCGCACCTGTTCGCCGAGGCCGAGGCGTCCAACGGCGCTCTGCAGCTGGGAAGCGCGCTCGGTGCGGCCGTCGAGCAACGTCACCCTCAGGTCGGGACGCGCCCGCGCGATCACCAGCCCGGGCAATCCGCCGCCGCTCCCGAGGTCGAGGAGCGCACTCCCCTCGTCGAGGGGGGAGAGCGCGGCGAGGAAACCGAGCGCGTGCTCGATATGCGCGGCGAGGGAACCGGGGCCGATCGCGCCGACCCGCTGCGCTGCTACAAGCTCGGCGGTCAGCCCCTTCGGGGCCGTCCACCCGGCGGGATCACTCGTCGCTGTGCGCGCCGTCAGGACGGATGACGACGTAGCGGCGTGGCTCGACGCCCTCGGAGGTCGTCGAGACCCCCTCGACGTCGTTGATCGCGTCGTGGACGATCTTGCGGTCCGCGGCCGACATCGCCTCGAGGGCGTAGGCCTCTCCACTCTCGAGCACCCCGGTTGCGATCTGGCGTGCGAACTGTTCCAACGCGGCCGCCCGCTTCTGGCGGAAGCCGGCGACATCGACGGTGAGGCGCGCCGTGTGCTCGTCGGTGCGCCGCTGGACGACCGTTCGCGTCAGCTCCTGCAGCGCGTCGAGGGTCGCGCCGCGCTGGCCGACCAGCAGGCCGAGGTCCTCTCCGGTCACCTCGACCGTGATCTCGCCCTCCTCGGTCGCCACCGTCACGCCGGCTGCGAGGCCGAAGCGCTCCACGAGGCCGCTCACAAAGGACTGGGCCAACTCCGCCTGCTGTTCGATCGTCATCTCGGGTTCCTCTCCTGCGGGTCGATTCTCACTCGGGGGGCGCGGGGGGCGCAGCGTCGACTGCCCGCCGCCTCCACCGCCCCGCCTGCGACGTCGCGAGGAAGCCGCTCCCGCGGTCACCTCGCCGTCCTCGTGGCGCGGTGCCGCGGGGCCGGAGCCCCGCTCGGCCGGCGCGGAGGGCGGCCGGTTGGCGTCGCGTCCGCCCTCGCGGCCGGAGCGCCGCCGGTTCCGCTGCGTGCGCTTCGGGCGGGGCGGGGCGGGGCGGACGCGTGCCCGCACGCGTGCGTCGGCTCTCAGCAGGCCGAAGATCCCTGCCCGGCCGTCCTCGACGACGACGATCTCCGCGTCCGCCTCGTCGACCCCGAGCTCGTCCAGGGCGCTCTCCGTCGCCTCCGCGACGGTGCGTCCCGTGGTCTCCACCCATTCCATCAGCGGGCCCGCCGGGGGCGCTTGCCCTGGGCGCGGGGGTGGGCCTTCGGCCCCGGGTTGGTCTTCGGGGAGGGCTTCCCGCCGCGGCCGCGTGGGCCGCCGGTCGCGTTGCGCGGGGAGGGGGAGGGCGCGGTGCCCCCCTCCGCGGCCGGCGTCAGCTGCCCCATCCCGGTGAAGCGCGAGAGAAGGCCGGGGCTCTTCGCCTGCGGCGCGACCACGTTGGAACGACCCTGGTCTGGCTTGCCGTTGCCGCGCTCGCGCAGCTGCGCGACGGCGCTCTGGATGTGTGGGTCCCGGCGGTAGATGAGCTCCTGCTGGCCGATGCGGAAGAGCGCAGAAACGATGAAGTAGACGTTCACCCCAGCAGGGATCGAGATGTAGATGACCGCGAAGATGAGGGGGAAGATCTTCTGCATCTGCTGCATCTGCGGGTTGGCGGCCGCGGCGGCCGCGTTGCGCCCCGAGAGCTGCTTCATCTGGATGTACTGCAACGCAATCGCCACGAGGATCAGCGCGATGAAGGGCAGCTTCTGCGCGAAGGAGAGGCCGCCCGAGCGCACGGAGTCGGCGAGGTTGACCCCGAAGGCGTTGAGGTGGCCGTGGTCCGCCCGCACCGCCTGGTAGATGCGGGAGGTGTGGGCGACGTAGAGGGGGAGCGGGACGCCCTTCACGGTGTGGATGAGGCCGCGGATCGTCCCGTAGAGGATAAGGAAGACCGGCATCTGCAGGACCATCGGCAGGCAGCCACCGGTGGGGCTGACGTTGTGCTCCTTGTAGAGCGCCATCATCTCTTCCTGCTGGCGCTGCCGGAGCTCCTGCTTCTCGCCGACCGTGAGACCCGGCGAGGCCTTGTACTTGGCCTGGAGTTTCTTCATCTCCGGCCCGAGGAGCTGCATCTTCATCATCCCGCGCTGGCCGCGGACGTTGATCGGGAACATCGCGAGCATCACCACGATCGTGAGCAGCGCGATCGCAACGGCGTAGTTCGGGATGAGCGAGTAGGCCGTCGCGAGGATCCAGGCGAAGATCTCGTAGAAGGGATGGCCGATCTGGCCGATCGTGGAGGCGAGGAACATGGGGGAGCTCCTAACCGGGCACGGGGTCGAAGCCCCGCTTCCCGAAGGGGTGACAGCGGCCGATGCGGCCAGCCGCGAGCAGGCCTCCGCGAAGCACGCCGTGGCGTTCGATCGCCTCGATCGCGTACGCCGAGCAGGTGGGGACGAAGCGGCAGGGGGAGGGCTTCCCGGCGCGCACGGCCTGATAGCCGTGGATCGCGCCGATGAGGAGTCTCCTCGGGAGCGGGCCTCGAGCGTTCATCGCGGAGACCCGCTTGCCCTCGTCATGCTGTCGATCACTCGGTCTCTTAGCTCGCTGTAGGTGAGTTCCGCGCTCTGCGGCGCAACGCCGATGAGGTACGCCCCGGGTGTCAGCCGGGGTGACGCCTCGGCGACGATCGCGCGAAGGCGCCGCCGCCAGCGGTTCCTGACGACGGCCCCACCGACCTTGCGGCTGATGGAGTAGGCAACCCGGACCGCGGCACCGTCGTCGTTCGACGGCAGGAAGTGTACCCGCACGGGTGGCAGCGACGCCCGTCGTGAGCTGCGGGCGAGTGCCTGGTAGATGCGGTGCCCCCGGACGGCGCCGGGGCGGCTGCTCAAGCCGAGAGCCGCACCCGACCGCGCCGGCGGCGCGCCTGGAGCACCGCCCGGCCGGCGCGCGTCGCCATCCGGTGACGAAAACCGTGGCGCTTCGCACGACGGCGGTTGTTGGGCTGGAACGTCCGCTTCATCCGACAAATCCCCTGAGTAAGAGGCGAGAACTATAGCGCGAACGGGGGCCTTCGGCCCAGGGCGTCGGGGCGGGCGAAACGGTACGATGTCGCTCTCCGAGATTCGCCCCGTAGTCCACAGATGTGGACCCCCTTGTGGAGAACTACCCCGGCCCGGAGGGCGAGTTGTCGTGACCGATGTGCAGGAATTATGGGAGAGCTGCGGCACCGCCATCCGCACGCAGCTCACCGAGGCGACTTGGAAGACGTGGTTCGCCGGCGTGCGGCCGCTCGGAGTGGTGAACAACACCCTGGTCCTCGCCGTGCCGAACACCCTCGTGCGGGACCGGCTGGAGAGCCGCTTCTCCGGGCTGCTGCGCGAGGCGCTCGTCGACGTTGGCGGGACCGACATCTCGGTCCGCTTCGAGATCCAAGCCGACGACGAGAAGGAGGTCGCCGACGGGGGGAAGATGTTCAGCCCCTCGGGGCGGGTGAGCCCGGAGATCGCCGACGAGGCGCTGGCCTCACCGACCGACGGCGGCTCTTCGCTGAACCCCCGCTACAGCTTCGACGGCTTCGTGATCGGCGCTTCCAACCGCTTCGCGCACGCCGCGGCGTTGTCGGTCGCGGAGGCGCCGGCGCGGGCGTACAACCCGCTGTTCATCATCGGCGCCACCGGCCTCGGCAAGACCCATCTCCTGCAGGCGATCCGGAACTACGTGACGGAGAACTTCCCCCGACTGCACGTCCGCTACGTCTCCACCGAGACATTCATGAACGAGTTTGTCGAGGCGATCCGGAACAACACGACCGGGGCCTTCAAGCGCCACTACCGCCAGTGCGACGTCCTGCTGATCGACGACATCCAGTTCCTGGAGGGCAAGGAGTCGCTCCAGGAGGAGTTCTTCCACACCTTCAACTCGCTGCACGACGCCTCGAAGCAGCTCGTGCTCACCTCGGACCGGCCGCCGGGCTCGATCGCCACGCTCGAGAGCCGTCTCCGCAGCCGCTTCCTCTCGGGCCTCACCGCCGACGTGCAGCCGCCCGAGCTGGAGACGCGCATCGCGATCCTCCGCTCCAAGTCCGAGCACGAGCGGGTGATCGTTCCCGACGACGTGCTCGAGTTCATCGCCTCGAACATCAAGGACAACATCCGCGAGCTCGAGGGCGCGCTGAATCGCGTCATCGCCTACGCGAACCTCACGCACCAGCCGCTCACCCGCGAGCTCGCGGAGAACGTCCTCGCCGACGTGATCGCGGGCCATCAGCCCCGGCGCATCACCGCCCAGCACATCCTGGCCGCGACCTCCGAGCACTTCGGCTTCGACATCGAGGAGATCTGTGGCCCGAGCAGGCGCCGACCGCTCGTCAACGCCCGTCAGGTGAGCATGTACGTCTTCCGCGACCTCACCGACTTCTCCTATCCGGCGATCGCCCGCGAGTTCGGCGGGCGTGACCACACCACCGTGATCCACGCCGTCGACAAGATCAGCGGGCTGATGCGCGAGCGGCGTCAGATCTACGAGCAGGTCACCGAGCTGATCACGAAGATCCGCAACGGCAGCTGACCGCGGTAGGGAAACCGGTGGACCACCTTGCGACCTTCCTGGGGACACGGACCCTGCGCGCGGGGGACACAGGCCGCGATAACCACAGTCCCCCCGGGCCACCAACTGACCCCTGCGGACGACGTACGCGACGTTGGGGATCGATAATTACCCAACGACCTGCGACGATCAGTGGTCGTCCACAATCCACAGCACTACTACCACTACTAGATTTCTATAACCCTTCTTGAGGAAGGACATCCACACACCGTGAAGTTCCGCACCGAGCGAGACGGACTCCTTGAAGCACTGACGACCACCGGTCGCGCGGTGTCGCCTCGCAGCACGCTCGGGATGGGGTCGCCGAGCATCCAGCTCGTGTTGCACGGCAACCGCCTCGAGGTGACCGGATCGGACCCGGACCTGGTGATCGAGTCCCGTATCACCGTGGCTGGCGAGTCCGACGGGAACACGCTCGTTCCGTCGCGTCTCGTGGGCGACATCATCCGCGCCTTCGAGCCCGGGGCGGTGAGCGTCGACGGGGGCGAGGAGGAGGTGCGGATCACCTCGGGCCGCGCGGAGTTCGTGATCCGGGTGCCCCTCGGCGCGGAGATCACGCGCCTCTCCTCTCCGATGGCGGAGGGGATCACCCTCCCCGCGGGCCGCTTCGCCGAGGGCTTGCGGCAGGTCGTGAGGGCCGCGCTCACCGATGACACCCGTGCGCCCCAGCTGACCGGTGTCCTCATGGTCGCCACTGACGCCGGCCTGCGGCTTGTCGCCACCGACTCCTACCGGCTGGCCTTTTGTGATCTCGAGGGGATCAGCGCGCTCGCCCCCGGCTCGGAAGTGCTGATCCCGGCGCGGGCACTGGCCGAGATCCAACGCCTCGTCGGCAGCGCCGGCGACGACACCGAGACGCCCCTCGTCTTCCGCCACAGCGAACTCGACGCCGTGTTCGAGATGGGCGAGGTGAAACTCACTACCCGCCTCTTGAAGGGGCCCTTTCCCGACTACGAGCGCCTCCTCCCCCCGAGCTATCCGCATTCCCTCGAGGTGGGGCGCGAGGAGCTCGCCTCCGCGCTGCGCCGCGTCCGCCTTATGGTTCGTGACACGAAAGATGCAACTACTCCGGTCCGCATGGCGTTCAGCGAGGGAGGGGCGGAGCTCACCGTGCTCACCGCGGAGAGCGGCCGAGCGGCCGAGCAGATCGACGGGCGCTTCGCCGGTGAGGAGCTCACGGTCGCGTTCAACCCGAACTACCTCCTCGAGGGGATCGAGGCGATCCGCTCCGACACCGTCATCGTCGAGGTCATCGACTCGAGCAAGCCGGCCACGGTGCGCGGTCTCGGTGAGAACGACTACCGCTACCTCCTCATGCCGGTGCGGGTCTCCTGAGCCAGCTGCAGTGGCTGGAGGTGCGGGATTTCCGCAACCTGAGCGAGCTGGACTTCGTCCCCGACCCGAGCGGCCTCACCGTCGTGACCGGGGAGAACGGTGCCGGCAAGACGAGCATCCTCGAGGCGATCAGCTACTGCTCCACCCAGCAGTCCTTCCGCGGTAGCCCGCGCGAGGCGCTGGTGCAGAACGGCGCAGCGCGGGCGATCCTCCGCTCGGAGATTGAAGAGTCGGGCCGACGCACGCTCGTCGAGATCGAGATCGCGCCGCCGCGACGCGACCAGGCCTATCTCAACCGTCAGCGCGTGCAGCGCGCCGCCGAGCTCTTGGAGGCCTTACAGGTCACGATCTTCACCCCTGACGATCTCGTGCTCGTGAAAGGGGGGCCCCATGAGCGCCGCGACTACCTGGACGGTGTGCTCGTGATGGCGCACCCGCGCCTCGCGGCGACCTGTCAGGCACTCGATCGCGTGCTGCGCCAGCGGGCCACGCTGCTGAAGCAGGTGGGAGGGCGCCTCGACGAACAGAGCGCCCACACCCTCGACGTCTGGGACGAGCAGCTCGCGACGACCGGGACGATCGTCGTCGAGGCGCGCGAGACACTCGTCGCCGAGCTCCAGCCCTTTGCCAGCGCGGCCTTCTCCCGGCTGACCGGTCTGCCCGGGGAGCTGCGCCTCGGCTACCACCGCTCCTTCGAGGGGACCCTCGCTGAAGCGATCGGGCGCTCTCGCGCCGAGGATCTCCGCCGAGGGGCGACGACCATCGGGCCGCACCGCGACGAGCTGCAGATCAGCCTCGGTGAGCTCGACGCGCGCTCGCGCCTCAGCCAGGGCCGCCAACGGGCGAGCACCCTCGCGCTGCGGCTCGCGGCACACGAGGTCGTCACCGAGCACGTCGGCTCGCGCCCGATCCTCCTCCTCGACGACGCCTTCTCCGAGCTCGACTCCCAGACGGCGAGCGCGCTCTTCTCCGAGCTCCCCGAGGGTCAAGCGGTGCTCACGACCGCGGGCCCACTCCCGGCGCAGGCGGAAGCGGCCACCCTCGTCGAGCTACGCGCGGGGAAGCTCCTCTGATGGCGCCCAAGCCCCCCCGGAGCGGCGGCATGCGCCCGCTCCCCGAAGAAGGAGGGCCTCCTCCCCGCCGCCTCGGTGAGGCGATCGACGCCTACCTCTCGGCGAGCCCGCTCGAGGGAGCGCGGCTCATCGCCGCGCTCACCCAGCAGTGGGTGACGATCGCCGGCGAGGAGGTCGCGACGCACTGCCGGCCGTCGGCGGTGCGCGACGGGGTGCTCACCCTCCAGGTCGACCATCCGGCATGGTCGACCAAGCTCGCCTTCCTCGAGAAACCGCTCGTCGAAGGGCTGCGGAAGGCCTTTCCGGATTGTGGAGTTCGCGCCCTAAAGGTCCATGTCCGAGGGGGATTTGCCGTAGACTGAGTGCTGCATTCGCCACGGCTTCCGCCCGACGGAATCGGCCGCTGGCGCTCCGGACATCGGCCACTTGAGGAGACGCGTCTGTGGTAGCAAAGCGCGACGACGAGGACGGGGTCACGCCCTCGTACGAAGCGAGCGACATCCAGGTACTCGAGGGTCTGGAGCCGGTGCGCCTGCGTCCCGGGATGTACATCGGTTCGACGTCGACGTCGGGTCTCCACCACCTCATCTGGGAGGTCGTCGACAACTCGGTCGACGAGGCGATGCAGGGGCACTGCACCCGCATCGACGTCACGTTGCTCGCGGACGGGGGCTGTCGCGTCGCCGACGACGGCCGTGGCATCCCCACCGACCCCCTTCCTGGCGATCCCTCGAAGTCGGCGGCCGAGGTCGTCCTCACGGTGCTGCACGCCGGGGGGAAGTTCGGCGGCTCGGGCTACAAAATGTCCGGTGGCCTGCACGGCGTCGGCGTCTCGGTGGTGAACGCCCTCTCCACCCGCCTCGAGCTCGAGATCGACCGCGGCGGTCGGCACCACGCGATGACCTTCGTCGACGGGGGCACCCCGAGCGGACCGCTCACCGACGTCGGCCCGTCACCGCGTGACCGCACGGGCACGACGGTGACCTTCTGGCCCGACGGCTCGATCTTCGACGAGACCGAGTTCCGCGCGCAGACCGTGACCGAGCGGCTGCAGATGATGGCGTTCCTCAACCGCGGGCTAGAGATCCGCTTCGCCGACGAGCGCGCCGGCCACGAGCAGCAGGTGACCTTCAAGTACTCGGGGGGGATCGAGGACTTCGTCCGCCACCTCAACGAGTCCAAGGACGCCCTCTTCCGGCGCGTCGCCTTCCTCGAGCAGACCGAGGCCGACCAGCAGGTCGAGATCGCGCTGCAGTGGAACACCACCTACTACGAGAGCCTCTACTCCTTCGCGAACGGCATCGCCACGATCGAGGGAGGGATGCACGAAGAGGGCTTCAAGAAGGCGCTGACGAACATCGTCAACCGCTACGCCCGCTCGAAGAACGCGCTGAAGGACTCCGACCAGAACCTGCAGGGCGAGGACATCCGCGAAGGGCTCACCGCGATCATCTCGGTCCGCCTCGTGGACCCGCAGTTCGAGGGTCAGACCAAGGCCAAGCTGGGCAACGTCTCCATCCGCTCCCTCGTCGAGCGGGCGACCAACGAGAAGCTCGCCGAGTGGTTCGAGGAGAACCCCCGTGAGGCGAACCAGGTCGTGCAGAAGTCGCTCCTCGCGGCGCGCGCCCGCCTCGCGGCGCGCCAGGCCCGCGACCTCACCCGCCGCAAGTCGGCACTCGACGGCGCGGGGCTACCGGGCAAGCTCGTCGACTGCTCCTCGCGCGACCCGCGGGACTCGGAGATCTTCATCGTCGAGGGAAACTCCGCGGCCGGCTCGGCCAAGCGCGGCCGCGACCCGCGCACCCAGGCGATCCTCCCGATCCGCGGCAAGATCCTGAACGTCGAGAAGGCGCGCGTCGACAAGATGCTGAAGAACCTCGAGATCCAGGCGTTGATCATGGCGATCGGCGCGGGCCTCGCCGACGAGTTCGACGTCGCGAAGATCCGCTACCACAAGGTGATCATCCTCGCCGACGCCGACGTGGACGGCTCCCACATCCGCACGCTCCTGCTCACCCTCTTCCTCCGCCAGATGCGCCCCCTCGTGGAGAGCGGCCACGTCTACGTCGCGCAGCCGCCGCTGTACTCGACGCTCGTCGGCAACTCGAAGATCTACCTGAAGGACGACGTCGCGCGGAACGGCTTCCTCGCCGAGCATCCCAACCACAACAAGGAGTTCCAGCGGTTGAAGGGGCTCGGCGAGATGGACTGGGACGAACTGCGCGACACCACGATGTCCGCCTCGCACCGCTCGCTGCTGCAGGTGACGATGGAGGACGCGATCGTCGCCGACGACGTCTGCTCGGTGCTCATGGGCGACGACGTCGAGGTGCGGAGACGGTTCATCCAGACGAACGCGAAGGATGTCCGATTCCTCGACTTCTGACGCGCCCCACGGGCGCGCCGGGAACCGCTGAGGTCGTGCGGCTCCCTGACACGAACCAACTCAACGCAGTGAGGAGGCGACGCGGGCCATGTCCCTCGTGAGCACACCGCCCCCCGGCGACGGCGGCAGCGTCGAGCCGGTCGACATCCAGCTCGAGATGGAGCGCTCGTTCCTGGAGTACTCGATGTCGGTCATCGTCTCGCGCGCGCTGCCCGACCTGCGCGACGGACTGAAGCCGGTCCACCGCCGGATCCTCTACGCGATGTGGGACTCGGGGCGCCGGCCCGACCGACCGCACGTGAAGTGCGCGACGGTCGTCGGCGACGTGATGGCGCGGTTCCACCCGCACGGCGACACCGCGATCTACGACGCGCTGGCCCGCATGGTCCAGGACTTCAGCCTCCGCCACCCGCTGATCGACGGCCACGGCGAGTTCGGCTCCCCGAGCCCGAACGACGGCCCGGCGGCGATGCGCTACACCGAGTGCCGCCTCGCCCCGCTCGCGATGCACCTCCTCGAGGGGATCGACGAGCGGACGGTCGACTTCATCCCGAACTTCTCCGGCTCGGACGACCAGCCGGTCGTCCTCCCGGCCCGCTTCCCGAACCTGCTCGTGAACGGCTCGCAGGGGATCGCCGTCGGGATGGCGACGAACATCCCGCCCCACAACCTGGGTGAGGTCATCGACGCCACCCAGCACCTCCTCACCCACCCCGAGGCGACCACCGAGGACCTGATGGCCTTCGTGAAGGGGCCGGACTTCCCGACGGGGGCGCAGATCCTCGGGCGCTCCGGGATCCTCGACGCCTACCGCACCGGGCGCGGCTCGGTGAAGCTGCGCGCCGTCGCCGAGATCCAAGAGGAGCGGGGCACGGCGCAGATCGTCGTCACCGAGATCCCTTACCAGACGGCCGTCGAATCGATCGAGAAGCAGGTCGCCGAGGCGATCGAGCGCGGCGACCTCTCCGGGATCAGCGCCACCCAGGACGATTCCGCCGGCCATGCGACGCGCTTCGTGATCACCTTGAAGCGCGACGCCAATGCCAACGTCGTCCTCAACAACCTTTACAAGCACACCCAGCTGCAGACGAGCTTCGGCATCCACATGCTCGCCCTCGACGACGGGGTCCCCCGCCTCGTGACCCTCGACCAGGCGCTGCGCGCCTACGTCGCCCACCAGGTCGAGGTGGTGACGCGCCGCTCGCAGTACCGGCTCGACCGGGCCGAGGAGCGGGCGCACATCGTCGAGGGGCTGCTGCGCGCGATCGACATGCTCGACGCGGTGATCGCCACCATCCGCGCCTCGGACGACCGCGGCGACGCCCGCACCCGGCTGATGGCCGAGCCCTTCTCCTTCAGCGAGGACCAGGCCAACCACATTCTCGACATGACCCTCGGCCGCCTCACCCGCCTCGGCCGTTCCGAGCTCGAGGAGGAGATGGCGGAGCTGCAGGCGACCATCGCGGAGCTGCGGGCGATCCTCGGCGACGACGCCCGGCTGCGCGACGTGATCGCCACCGAGCTCGCCCTCGTGCGCGACAAGTTCGCCAACGAGCGCCGCACCCAGATCGTGCACGACCCGGGAGAGCTCGGCGCCGAGGACCTGATCGAGGACGAGCCGATCGTCGTCACCCTCACCCGCGCCGGTTACATCAAGGCGGTCGCCGCGGACGCCTTCCGGACCCAGTCCCGCGGCGGCCGCGGCGTGCAAGGTGCGCGCCTCAAGGAGGAGGACCTCGTCACCGAGATCGTCCACACCTCGGCGCTCGCGCACCTCCTCTTGTTCTCCAACCGCGGCAAGGTCTACCGGCTGCGCGCCTACGAGGTCCCCGTGAAGGAGCGCGCCGCGCGCGGCACCCCGGTCGTCAACCTCATCTCGCTCGAGGGGGAGGAGAAGATCCAGGCGATCGTCGAGACCCGCGCCTTCGATCCGGACCGCTACCTGCTCTTCGCGACGAAGGCCGGGACGGTGAAGAAGACCCCCTTCAGCGAGTACGACAAGTCGCGACGCGAGGGCTTCATCGCCATCAACCTCTCCGCCGGGGACGAGCTCGTGCGGGTCGTCGCGACCGGCGGAGGTGACGACGTCTTCATCGTCTCGAAGAACGGCATGACGATCCGCTTCAACGAGGCCGACGTGCGGGCGATGGGACGGAGCGCCGGCGGGGTGCGCGGCATGCGGCTGCGCGCCGGGGACGAGGTCGTCTCCTGTGACGTCGCGGCCCCCGAGAGCGACCTCCTCCTCGTCACCGATGCCGGGTACGGGAAGCGGACCAAGCTCGACCACTTCAACGTGCAGGGCCGCGGCGGCCAGGGGGTGCGGGGGATCAAGCTCACCCAGCGCCGTGGCTACGTCGTGGGCGCGCTGATGGCGGGGTTGGACGACGAGCTACTGCTCGCTTCCAGTGCCGGCGTGGTGATCCGCATCACCGTCCGGGACATCGCCGCGCAGGGCCGGGATGCCACCGGGGTGCGGGTGATGAACCTCGACGAGGGGGCTTCGGTCGCCGCTGTCGCGCCGCTCGCTTCGAGCGACGACGACGAGTGAGCCCAGGAGGAAGGCCGGGCCCCTGGTGTAGGTTGTGAACTCCCAACTGGGGCTGTAGGGGCTATAGCTCAGTCGGTTAGAGCGCAGCACTGATAATGCTGAGGTCGCTGGTTCGATTCCAGCTAGCCCCACCGAAGGCGTGTTCGCAGTTCGCACGCCTTGTCTTCGCAGTTGTACCTCTGGCCAGGCAGAATGCGACGCTGGCGAGCGACGATCATGTCCGGTTTGACCGATGCCAGCGGCGTGCGATGACCCTGGGCGATCGGAGAGCCCGGCCGATCAGGGCAGTCGGACCACGATCACCCGGCGTCAGGGGGCGTTATTGTTCCGCATCTCGTTGAGTGTGAGCATTTCAACAGTCGCATCAAGTCGACGGTCTTCGTAGTTCTCCAGTACGTATTTTGCGAATGTCGGGACGGTAAACGAGAGCCGTCCACGGCGCGGAGCGTAGATATCACCTTCGGTGACGAGGTCGGCGCGTACCGTTGACCATTCGCTCTGAGCTTTGCCAAGCGAGCGAGAGACGTCTTGTGTCGTTGCGGTACCCACTCCGCCGCTTTCTTGGGATACGGCAATCGCAGCCAGCAGCTCTGCCTGCCGGTCGGTCGCACGCAGCCAACGCGGGTCGAGCGTACGGCGCTTGATCTCGTTCTCGCCCAATGAGACTCCGACGAGCGCATCCGCCTCGGCGATGTCGGGTCCATCTGCTTGAAGCCACGTCTGGTCTGCGAGCAACTGCAAATGTGCCGGATAGCCGTGCGTGGCATGAACAATCGCATCAACCGCTGACGGGGCCCAGATGACGTCACGCTGCCGTGCAGGTTCCACAATCGCGAATCGCGCAGACGACTCGTCGAGGTCGACAGTCAATGGCTGCAAATCAAAGAGGCGGTCCGGATGGGTCACGCCTGCCTCGCGAAGCGCTTCGGAAGTATTCGGAAGGCCGCAGCCAGCAAAGGCAACGGGCGCTTCGGGATGTTCGACGTTCAGACGTTGAAGTGTCGCGGCAAGAAGGGCGAGGTCTTCTCCGCGAGCCACCTGCAATTCGTCGATGGTGATGAGAAGTCCGCCGTTGCCCCTCTCGGACTTGAGTCCGTTGGCAAGCAGGGCGAGAGCTGCTGCAAACATCCCCGGATCCGGCAGTGGTTGTTGAGGTGAGGGATTCAACGTGACGCCGGCGCTGAATCCCGCCGCTCCGAGAGTGACTCCCCCGAGCCGCTCCAGTGCGCTCTTCGCCCGCTCCCAGGGCCCCCGCTGCGCACGGATCTGCTCATCAGCGCGCGACATGAGACTGGCGATCAGCCGTCCACTGGCGACGGCCTGGATCGGGATGGCGTCAAAACCCTGTTCGGCTGCTAGTGATTCGAATTTTGTGAGCAGGACGGTCTTCCCGATGCCGCGAGGTCCGGAAAGAATCAGATCCTTGGCCCGCTTGCGCCCATCGATCTGGAGATCGGTGAGCATCGACCGCCAATCGACAATCAGATTGTCACGGCCGGCCAGCACAAGTGGGCTATGTCCGGCACCAGGCGTATAGGGGCTATCCCTCATGGCGGCTATATTACCCTATAAACGAGTCGTTGTATAGGAATCTATAGCTCCCTCGTGGAAAGGGGGCCGCGTGGCGATTGTCGGGTCCGGGCATCCTGACCTGGACAAACACGCGAGAGATGTGGAGCCTCCGCGGATAGCGTGTGGGATCCCTGGATGGGAGAGCCGGACAAAAAGTCCTAGTCGTCAGAGCACAAACTGCGAACACGCCACCGAACGATTCCCAGTTCACAGACTTAACGGCGTCGGACGCCGGCCGAGCCACCGCATCCTTGTCCCGCGTCTATCCCGCGCGACAACGTTCGAGTGTCATTCCGGTGTGTTCAGCGGCGGGTCGTTCCCCTGCGGGCACGCCGCCGCGGCAGCGGCGAGTTTCGCGGCCTTCGCACTGCTGGCGGGCATCGGCCGGTCCCCGCGCGCACAGGCGGGCCTCGCCGCCGCGGTAGCGCTCGCGATCGGCATCGCCTGCACGCGGGTCTTCCTCGACGTGCACTGGCTCACCGGCGTGATCGCCGGGCTGGCGCTCGGTTGGGCATGGTTCGCCCCTCTGCTCGATCGCCTTCGGCGGGCTGCTGCTGCGCTTCGGGGCGCCGGTGGAGCAGGCCCAGCAGGCAACTGCGACCGCGCCCTCCCCGCCGCCGCCCGCCGAGCGCTCGCCGGCGCAGCGCTTGGACGTCTCCGGCCGCTAGCCCGCCGGCCGGCCGGCCGGCACCCTCAGGTGAGCTTCTTCAGCGAGGTGGTGATGGTGGTGCCGCCGCTCGACATCGTCGAGGTCGCCGAGGTCTGCCCGGCGGGGACGTTCACCTCCACCGGCCACTTCTGGAAGATCGGCAGGATCAGCTTGATGATCCCGTAGGCGGCATTGATGCAGATCGAGCTCCCCGTCTTCTCGAGCGAGATGTGCAGGTTCGGCGCGTTCAGGACCAGCACGTACGCGGTCCCGTGCACCTGGCCGGTGACGCTGTAGGTGAAGGCCGTCGGGAAGGCGTGCAGCTGGCCGGGACAGTTGCCGGTGCTGAAGGCGCCGGTGAAGGTCCCCGGCCAGCTCTTGCCGGCGTTCGGCGGGGGCGAGATGAGGCCGGTCTTCGAAACCACGAACTCGCCGGTCGAGTAGTGGATCGTCGAGGTCGAGCCGGCGGAGCCACCGGAGATCGTGACCTCGATCGACCAGCGCGCCTGGCACTTGGCGACCAGCGCGGCCGGGCTCGTGACGTCGGAGTCGCCGAGCATCTGCGAGAGGGCGGCCGCCTGCTGATAGCAGTCGAGCTCCTGCTGGGAGGCCGAGCAGGGGTCCGAGGGGGTCGCCTTCTTGAGCGCGCTCGCGGCGAGGCCCTGAGCCTTTCCGATCGCCGAGTTGGCAAGGGAGTCGTCCCCGAGCAGCTGCGCGGCCTCGGCGATGCCGAGCCAGTCGCCGACGGTGGTCGGGTTGGCCCCGTTGACCCACTGCTCGAGCTGCTGCTGGGTGTCTTTCACGAGGTCGCTGAAGTCGTTGTTGTCGTCGAAGCCGAGCGCCTGCAGGAACTGCAGCGCGGCGAGGTCGCTCGTCACCCCGGAGGCCGAGCTGACGTCGATCGTGGGGCTGAGGGAAGGACAGGGTCCGGTCGTGTGCGCGACGGCGCGGTGGGCGATGGCGTGCCCGGCGCGGCGCGGCGGGCTCGTGGTCGGGCCGTTGGGGTTCTTCGCCCACTGCAGGAGGTCGGCCACCGCGGCGTTCTTGTTGGTCGCGTAGATCGTCCTGATGACGGCGAACTCGGCGCTGGCCTTGGCGGGTGCGTGCGCCGTGCAGAGATCGCCAATGCCGACCTCGAACTGCTGGGCGAGCTGTGTGGCCCCGGCCGTGCCGAGCGTCTGGCCGGCGGCGATCTGCAGGGACGCCCCCGCCGAGATGCTCAGCCTGATCGCGACGGGCGCCGAGCTGGAACAGGGAAGGGGCCTCGGGTTGTGGCCGACACGCACCGCGGCGCGGGACTGCGCGCCGGCGACGCCGCAAAGCGCCACCGGGACGGCGAGCAGGGTCGCTGTGAACATCGCGATCCGGACTGTGGTTCGCATCTACACCCGCCTCGCTTGACGCCGACTCGCGACAGAGATGAAAGCTGCAGTGAGTGAGACAGTAAGTCGAGCGAGCGCGCGATCGGCGGTTTGGCGCGCGAGCGGCCGAGCCCTCCGCGCCCGCCATCGGCTGTGGGGCCGCCGCTGTCACCGGGTCAGCCGAGCAACCCCCCGGGGGCATCCGCGAGCAGGGCGGGGTCGACCGCGAAGCTGAGCACGCCGGTCGCTCCCTCGGGGAGGCTCTCGGCCGCCTCCGCACGAGAGAGGAACCGCACGATCTCCTGCTCGGGGACGACCTCCTCCGCGAGGCGCCGGAACTTCGCGAGGAACTGCGAACGGTCAAAGGGAGTCGCCCCGAGCGGGTGCGCGTCGGCCACGGCGATCTCGTCGGAGAGCGAGGTACCGTCCGCGAAGGAGATCACGACGCGGCCTCCGTAGGCGTTCTCGGGGCGCTCGGTGGCGAGGAAGCGGCGGGTCCACTCCGGGTCCTCGACGGTCCGGATCTTGTGCCAGAGGGCGATCGTCTCCGGCCGGTGCGCGCGCTCGGCGGCGTAGGAACGCTCGTGGTGCCAGCTGCCGTCCTCGAGAGCGACCGCGAAGATGTACATGCTCGAGTGGTCGAGGGTCTCGCGGCTCGCGTCCGGGCTCAGCTTCTGCGGGTCGTTGGATCCCGTGCCGATGACGGTGTGCGAGTAGTCGTTGGTGCGGATCGTGATCTCGGTGATCTCGGAGAGCTCCGCGATGCGTGGGCGCATCCTGCGGGCGAGGTCGATGAGCGCCTGCGCGTGGTACGCAGCGGCGTGCTCTTTGGTGTAGCTCTCGAGGATCGCCCGCTTCGGCTCGCCCGCGTCGGGGATGATCACCGAGTAGCGCGCCTCGGGACCGTCGAGCATCCAGGCGATGATCCCGTCCTCGCCCTCGTAGATGGGTGAGGGCGAGGTCTCCCCCCGCATCGCCCGGTCCATCGCCTCGATCGCGGTCTTGCCGATGAAGGCCGGGGCGTAGGCCTTCCAGCTCGAGATCTCGCCCTTGCGGACCTGGCGCGTCGCGGTGGCGAGATGGAGGGTCTGCTGGACCGCCTGGTAGATCACCTCGACCGGCTGGTGCAGCAGCGTGCCGAGGCCCGCTGCGACCGCGGGGGCGAGGTGCGCGACGTGGTCGATCTTGTGGGCGTGCAGCGAGATGCTGCGCGCCAGGTCGATCTGGATCTCGTAGGCGGTCGCGATCGCGCGCACGAGATCCTCCCCGGTCGCCCGGCAGTGCTGGGCGGTGGCGAGGAGGGCGGGGATGTTGTCGCCGGGATGGGAGAACTCCTTCGCGAGGAAGGTGTCGTGGAAGTCGAGCTCGCGCACCGCCACGCCGTTCGCCCACGCTGCCCACTCCGGCGCGACGTGCTCCTCGAGCGGGCAGCCGTAGATCGTCGACCCCCGCCGCGAGGGGTAGCAGCGCGCTTGGCTGCGGGCGGTGACGACGGGCCGGTAGCCGAGCGACGCCGCGGCCACCGCGGCGTCATCGATCAGCCGGTTGACCACCGCCTCCGCCACGTCGCTGTCGAGCGGCACGCGATCCGCGGCGATCTCCGCGATCCGCCACGCGAGCTGGCGCTCCCGTGGGAGATCCTCGCTGCTGCGGTGCACCCGAAGCTCGTGTTCGATCATCAACGGTCGACCCTAGAGCGCCAGGTCAACGGGGGCAGGTAGCGGCGTGGGGGTGGCAAAAACAACGGCGCGGATCGCCTCCCGCACCCCTATCGCATCCTCGGCCCTCCCGCTACAGTCCACGCGAAGCCGCCGAACGAAAGGTGATGACCCCGTGCCGCTGGAGAAGGCAGAGCAATGGAAGGCCGAGGCCCCCGAGTGGATGGTGGAGCGGATCCGCGACGTGAACCCTCCCGGCGAGCTCTCCGGGTGCCTCGCTGACGAAGGCTGGGCCGGCGTCTACCAGTTCTTCGCGGCCAACAACTACGTCACCGAGAACCTCGACTTCCTCGCGAAGGTCCAGGCCTTCCAGAGCAACGGAAGCATGGATCTCGCCAAGCAGATCTACGAGCAGCACGGCAAGGCCGGCTCCCCCCAGGAGGTCAACCTCAGCTCCACCAACCGGTCCGCACTCGCCGAGATCTTCGACGACGAGGACGAGCCGATCGGCCCGCCGAACCTCTACGACGCCGCCTACGCGGAGATCTACTCGATGACGAACAACGACTCGTACAAGCGCTTTGTCGGCATCTGCGGCACCGTCCAGACCGAGCTGGCCGCGGAGATCGACTGGGACAACGTCGAAGGACGTTGACCGCTCGCGACGCAGGCTCGGACCACGCGGCGAGCTGCGTCCCCCGCTGTGTTTGGCGAATACCCTGGCTAGGAAGGAAGTGCGATGGCGAACATTGTTGACACCGAACCGCTGATCCGTCGAGAGAACAACCTCGCGATGCTCATCATCCCCCTCGACGGCCCCGTCGAGAAGTCCTGGCGTGAGATCTACGACCAGACCGCGAAGGCCGCCGAGTTCCCCTTCGAGGTCGGGCTCACCCACGACCTCCGTGCGGTGCAGGGGGGCACTGCGGCTGTCGGCTCGATCATCCTCTCCGACATGGACGCGAAGGACGTCGACGCGAAGGTGAAGGAGATCTTCGACGCCCTCACCGACCTCGTCGACAAGGTGAACAAGGAGGACGCCCGCCGCGAGGAGGTCGTCCTCAAGATCGCCTCGGCGACCGAGGCCTGGTACAAGAAGAAGAAGTAGCCGTCCCCCGGGAACCCCCGGGGCAGAGTCCTCGGAAA
>DATLTN010000071.1 GCA_035533595.1 Acidimicrobiales bacterium | reverse complement strand
CGGAACGGAGAACCCCCCGCTCAGCGCGCGCCTGGCGGCGCCGCGGGACCGGACGCGTGGAGAGCGGCGATCGTCATCTCGGGCTCACCGCCCAGGGGCGGGCACCGGCGAAGTCCGCCGCGAGCGCGCCGGCGAGCGGCGCCACGACGGCCCCCGACGAGGTCTCCACCCCGAGCTCGCGGTTGTAGACGAGCGAGGCGATCGAGAAGTTCTGCGAGCCGACGAAGGCCCGCGCCCCGGCACCGCCGGGGTCGGCGACGATCGCCTTGGCGTGGATGTAGAGCGGCGCGGACTCGGCGTAGGTGCGGACGTGCGCGCCGGCCGCGGCGAGCGCGTCGAAGGCCGTCGCCCACTCGCTGTCCTCGGTCATCACGATCTCGACGTCGACACCGCGGCGGGCCGCCTGTTCGAGGGGGCGGGTGATGTAGGGGTCGTCCATCTCCTCGTTCTCGACGAGCAGCTGCCGGCGCGCCCCGTCGATCAGCGCGACGAGGGGCGCCTCGGCTCCCGGGCTCCAGACGAGGTCGCTCCCGGTCGGGGTGGGTGTCGCCGCGCCCTGCCAGTCCGCGGAGAAGACCGACTCGATGGCCGAGACGTCGACGGGGAGGTGGTCGGCGAGCGCGAAGTCCCGCGTGCCGGCATAGTCGGCGGTGACGAGGTTGAGCGTCATCACGAGCGCCGTCGTGCCGTCGATGACCGCCGCCTTCTCGTGGGTGCGGGTGTAGCGGTCGCTCGCCCAGCGCACCGCGACGGCGTGCGCGGCGAGGTAGGAGAAGGCGGCCGCGTTGCGCCGCTCCTCATCGGTGCGGTCGAGGAGCACCCGCACTCGCACCCCGCGGGCTGCGTCGGTGGCGAGGAGGCGCTCGCTCACCGGGTCGACGAGCTCGTACATCGTGAGGTCGAGGCTGCGGTGCGCTCCGGCGAGCAGCGCGTGGATCGGGCTGAGGCCCGCGGACGGCTCGACGACCACCGAGAACGGAGGCGCCGCAGTCGCCGGCGCCGATTGGACGGTCGCCACCAGCAGCAGTGCCCAGCAACCGAGCGCGAGGGCGACGCGGCGGGGCGCTGGGCACGCGCCGGGGGGGGCACGAGCGGCGCCATTTTACTTTTAGGGAGAGTGGAAAGTAAATATCAGGCATACTTGATTAAAAGTTCCGTTGACTCCGAATACTTGGGGCGGCGAGTGGACAGGAACATCTTCTCGCGGGGCGCTGGCGTGCTGCGGAGGCGCCCCGCAGAGGACCGAGGCAGAGGCAAGGGAGAGCGATGCGGCGAACGGCTGAGGCGAGAGCGGGAGCGCGCCTCCCGCGGCGCGGGCCGCGAGCGGGAGCGCTCGTCGCGCTCGTCGTCACGGCGCTGATCCTCGCCGGGTGCGGGAGTACGGGGGCGGGGACGGGCAAGTCAGGGTCGGTCACCCTCACCCTCTACAGCGGGCAGCACCAGCAGACCACCGATGCCCTCGCGCAGGCCTTCCAGCAGGAGAGCGGGATCACCGTCAAGGTGCGGAGCAACGACGAGGACACCTTCGCCGACGAGCTCGTCACCGAGGGCCGGCGAACGCCGGCAGACGTCTTTTTCACCGAGAACACCCCACCCCTCGAGTACCTCCAGCAAAAGGGGTTGCTCTCGGCGGTCGACCCCTCGACGCTCGCCAAGGTGGCGAGCCGCTTCGACTCCCCGCAGGGCGACTGGGTCGGCGTCTCGGCGCGTGTCAGCGTGCTCATCTACAACCCTGCGATGATCAGCGCCGCGCAGCTCCCGAAGCGTGCCATCGACCTCGCCGACCCGAGGTACCAGGGCAAGCTCGCGATCGCGCCCGGCGAGACCGACTTCCAACCGATCGTCACGTCGATGCTGCACGCCTACGGGAGGGCCAGGACCCTCAGCTGGCTGGAAGGGGTGAAGCGCAACGGGGCGAGCCACGACTACCCCGACAACGAGACCCTCGCCAACCAGGTGAACCGCGGGCAGGCGGCCTTCGCGCTCATCAATCAGTACTACTGGTGGCGCCTCGGCGCCGAGATCGGGGATGCGAGGCTGCACTCGAAGATCGTCTACCTCGCGAACGACGACCCCGGCTACGTCCTCGACGTCTCGGGAGCGGCGGTGCTGAAGGCGAGCAAGCACCAGGCGGCGGCCGAGAAGTTCCTCGCCTTCCTCGTCTCGGCCAAGGGGCAGGGGATCATCGCCCACTCCATCAGCTACGAGTACCCGATCGGCTCCGGGGTGAAGATCGCCTGGCCCGAGACGCCCTTCGAGGCGCTGCACCCCAACCCGATCAACCTCGCCGAGCTCGGCACGGGGGCGACCGCGATCGCCCTCTTGAAGCAGGTCCAGCTGCTGTGACCACTGCGGAGGCGCTCGCCGCGTGCGTTTCGCGATGATGCGGTCGGCATGACGAGCATCCCGAGCCCGGTGACCTCGCTCCCCGACCCGCTCGAGGTACTCGACGACGCCGTCGCGGGGGCGCGGCCGGCACCCCGCCCCCGACTCGTGCTCGCCCTCAGCCTGCTCGTCGCCGCGGCCCTCTCGCTGCCGCTCGTCTTCCTCCTCATCGAGGCGGCGGGGAGCGGCGTGAGCGAGATCGCCCGGCTGATCGGCCGCTCGCTCACGCTCACGCTGTTGTGGAACACGGTGCGCCTCGTCGTCGTGGTGACCCTGTTGTGCGCCGTCGTCGGGACGCTCGCGGCCTACGGGGTGGAGCGGACAAACCTGCCGGGGCGGCGCCTCTTCGGGGTCCTCCTGGTCGTGCCCTTCGCGATCCCCGACTTCGTCGTGAGCTTCGGGTGGAACTCGCTGTGGAGCGTCGTCGAGGGCTTCCGCGGCGCGGTCCTCGTGATGACGCTCGCGGTCTACCCGCTCGTCTACCTGCCGGTCGCGGCGAGCTTGCGCGGCGCCGACCCCGGCCAGGAGGAGATCGCCCGCAGCCTCGGCGCGGGACGGCTCTCGGTATTTCTACGCATCACCCTCGGCCAGGCCCGACGAGGGATCCTCGGCGGCTGCCTGCTCGTCGCGCTGGTGATCCTCGCCGAGTACGGGGCCTTCGAGATCCTCGGCTACAACACCTTCACGACCGAGATCTTCACCGAATTCTCGATCGGCTTCAACGCGCCGCTCGCCTGCGCGCTCTCCCTCGTCCTCGTGCTGTTGAGCCTGTTCGTGCTGTTCGGCGAGGGCCTCGCGCGCGGCAAGCAGTCTGTCGCCCGGAGCGGTCCCGGGGTGCAGCGGGTGGTCGCCCCGCAGCGCCTCGGCCGGGCCACCGCCCCGGTCCTCTTCGCCTTCACGGCGCTCGTCGTCGCCGCCCTCGGCGTCCCGGTGGGCTCCTCGGTGTACTGGATCTTCGAAGGGGGAGCGCACGCCCTGCAGGGCGCCTCGCTCGGCTCGGCGGGCCTGCACACCGCCTTCTACGCCGCCGCCGCAGCGCTGCTCGCGACCTTGATGTCGCTCCCCGTCGCGCTCCTCGCGGTCCGCCACCCCAACCGCCTGCGCCTGGTGCTCGAGAAGGCGACCTTCTTCGTCCTCGCCATCCCCGGCCTCGTGACGGCGCTCGCGATCTCGTACTTCTCCGTGCACTACGCGAACAGCTTCCTCTACCAGTCGACGCCACTGCTGGTGCTCGCCTACGCGATCTCGTTCTTCCCGCTCGCCCTCGTCGGCGTGCGCGCCTCGGTGGCGCAGGCCCCGCCGCGCCTCGAGGAGGTCGCCGCCTCGCTCGGCGTCGGCCGCCTCGCCGTGCTCCGCCGGGTGACGCTCCCGCTCGTGATGCCCGGGATCGGGGCCGCCTTCTGCCTCGTCTTCTTGTCGGTGGTGACCGAGCTCACGGCGACGCTGATCCTCATCCCGACGGGCAGCGAGACCCTCGCCACGCAGTTCTGGGCCTATCAGCAGAACCTCTCCTACGGCCAGGCCGCCCCCTTCGCGCTCGTGATCATCGCCGTCGCCGCGGTGCCGAGCTACATCCTCTCCCGCTACTTCGACCGCCTCCCGGCGCGCGCCCGAGCGGGCGGGAGCGCGGCGGGCTGAGGCCGCGGCACGGGCCGCGGCGCGCGCTCGGTACGGTCTCGCACATGGACGACCCGGCCCCCGCCCCGCAGCCGCCGGGCGACGCCGACGACTGGACGAGCGAGCAGTGGATCGATTGGCTGATGACGACCGACGTGGAGGACCCCCCCGAGCCCTCCCCTCCGCTCCCCACGGTCACCAACAAGGTCGTCCGCTCCGGTGTCGGCCAGGCCCTCGGGCAGGCGATGGTCGCCGTCGACCAGGTCCTCTACGGAGGGCGCGAGAAGCCGGCCGCGGTGGCGCCTGCCCCCGGTGAGCCGGAGGACCGGCTCCTCGAGCTCCGCCTCGACCCCGACCACCCCGAGCGCTCGTCGGTGACGCTGCGGCGCGAGGTCGACGAGCCTCCCGAAGGGCGCTAGTTACGGCACGGGTGCGACGAGGGGCTGGAAGCCGGCGTCGCTGAGCTCCGCGTTGAAGGTCCTCGCCCCGTCGTTGCCGACGAGCAGGCACTCCGCCGCGGCGGCGCAGGCGAGCCGCTCCACGTAGCCGTTGCTCTCAGCGGTGTCGACCTCCTGCCAGCCAGCGGTGCCGAGCGCGGCGACGAGCAGGCGCGGCCGGTCGACCTCCGAGCGCGCCGTGAGGCCCGTGACGAGACAGCGCGCCGCGCTCGCACAGGCGACCGCCGTGAGCGTGTTCTGCCCCGGCTCCGCGAGCACGGGCGCGTCGGCGACCCAGCCGGCCGCCCCGTCGCGAACGACGAGCGCCGAGCCGGCGGAGTGGCCGGTGGCCACGTCGCCCGCGGCGATGCAGCTCCGAGCGGCGGGGCAGGTCACGGCGTCGAGGAGCCCCCGCGCGCGCGCCGCGGGCGGGAGGGGCGGGGCCCGCCAGGCCGCGCCCTCGAGTTGCTCGAGCAGCGGCCGGGTGGCGGTCGGTGTGGCCGCGGGCGCCGTCGTGCCGACCGCGACGCAGGCCGCCTCGGAGGCGCACGCGACGGCGGTGAGACCGACGCTCCCGCCCGCGGGCAGCAGCGCGGCGGCGACCCGCCAGCGGCCGCCCCTCAGCTCCTCGACGAGCGGGCGCTCGAGGAAGCGGTCGGCCGACACCGCGCTCGCCGAGTAGCCGACGGCAAGACACCAGGTGGGCGCCGCGCAGGCCACGCCCAAGAGCACGCTGTTGCGCGCCACTGCGGGGAGGGTCATCGCCGACCAGCGGCCGGCGCGCAGCGCGAAGGCGACCGGCGAACGCGGCGGCGCGCTCTCGTCGTCGCTGTCGGCGACGTTCGCCTGGTCGTAGCCAACGGCGACGCAGCTCCCCGCCGCGGCGCAGGAGACGCCAGAGAGGATCCCACCGCCGCGCCGCAGCCTCGGGGTCGCGGCGACGCGCCAGCGCCTGCCGTCGAAGGACTCGACCAGGGCGTGCGAGGCGTCGCCGTCGCCGTCGGGGTCACCGGAGGTCGCGTCGGTGTCGACGGGGAGGAAGGAGCCGACGGCCGTGCAGCTCGCGGCGTTCGGACAGGAGAGGTCGTCGAGGGTCGCGGTGACGACCCGCACCTCCGGCGCCGCCGTCTTGCCGGGGCCTCCGCAGGCCGCGAGCGCCGCGGCGAGGAGGATCGCCGCGCCGCCCAAGCCGCACCCTCCGCCGAGGAGCCGCCGCGTGCCCCGGCGCACGGCGGGGAGGCCAAGGAAGCTGCCGAGCCGGCGGGTCACTCCCCCCGGCGCCCGCCGAGGAAGTCCTCGAGGTACTCGCCGATCACCGTCTCGAGGTCAGCGTCCACCGCGAGGCCGAGGCCGAGGGCGCGCTCGAAGTCCGACCACTGCGCCCAGCGGGAGAAGAAGGAGACGACGGCCGGGTCGGGGGCGACCGCAACCGGGCCCAGCGGCCGGTTAGCGGCACGGCGCAGCGACTCCAGCATCCCGCCGGCGGTGACGTTGAGTGCCGGCAGGTTGAGCGCGCGGTCGCTGCCGAGTGCCGCCCCGTCGAGCTCGTGCAGGCGGACGAGGTTCTCGACGATCGTCCGGTAGCCGCTGATCGGGACGCCCGTCGCGGCCTCGACGGGGAGGGTGCTCGCCTCACCATTCAGGGGCTCGCGGAGGATCCCGCTGACCCACGAGGAGGCGGCGGCGTTCGGCCGCCCGGGGCGGACGACGACCGTCGGCAGCCGGGCGGAGCGGCCGTCGATGAAGCCCTTGCGCGTGTAGTCGTTCACGAGCAGCTCACAGATCGCCTTGGTCGTCCCGTAGGTGGTCTCGGGGGTGAGCTTGCTCGAGTCCGACACGACGCTGCGCACCGCGGCGCCGCCGAAGGCTGCGATGCTCGAGGTGAACACGACGCGCGGCGCGCTCTCTCGGGCGCGGCAGGCCTCGAGGACGGCGAGGCAGCCGTCGAGGTTGACCCGCAGCGCCCCGTCGAAGTCCGCTTCGGCTCCGGCGCTCACGACCGACGCGAGGTGGAAGACCGAGACGTCGTCGCGATCGACGACCGACGAGAGGAGCCCCCGATCGGCGACGTCGCCGATTACGGTCGTCACCGAGGCGGGCCACGCCGTCGGGGCCGCCGGCGCGGCGGCGTCGACGAGGACGATCTCCTCGACCGGCTGCCGGCTCCCCGCGGGGGAGGTGAGGGAGCCCCGCTCGAGCAGACGCCGTGCGAGGACGCTCCCGAGGAAGCCCGTCCCCCCGGTGATGACGACGCGCACGGCCGCATCGTAACGCCGCGATACCTTCCGGGCCGGTGCCCGCACCCGCACGGGAAGGGCGGACCGGCGCCCGCGAGCAGGGCCTGCGCACTGGAATTCCGGGGCGATCGTGCCGTAACACAGCCGATGGGTTCTGCCTGGACGCCCGGTGAGGGCTGGCGCGGGTGGTCGGCGCTCCCCGGCGAGGGGGGCCATTCGATCACGAGCGCGCGGCTCCCCTCCGACGCGCCGGTGAAGAACCACCTCTTCCCGAAGACCCGCTCCTGGTTCGCGCTCGGGGCGCCCCTCGAGCTCCTGAGCCCGCTCTCGGTGCTGCGCATCCTCCACGCGCTCGGCACGCTCCTCTTCCCGCTGCTCGCGTTCCCCTTCGGCCTCTCGGGAGCCTTCGTCGTGCTCGCCGGCGTGGTCTGCGGCCTCACGGCGGTTGCCTGGTACTGGCAGCTGAAGGTGCGCGAGGTGAACCTCGGCGCCTTCAAGGTGCTCTCCGCCGCGGGCAACGCGGCGGCCGTGCTGCTCGTCCTCGCCGAGCAGGGGCGGCCGGTGGCCTTCGCCTTCGTGGCCTTCCTCATCCCGTTCTGGGTGACGAACGCCTTCTTCCTCGACGGGAAGACGATGCTCGGCTTCGCCGCGGTCGGCTCGCTCGCGCTGTTCGGGGCGCTCGTCCCCGCCGACGGCTTCGCCGCGGCGCTGCTCGTCGCCCTCGTCGTGCTGCTCGTCGGGACGATCGCCGCGGGCAGCGTGGCCTTCCTCGTCCGCGAGAACCATCGTCAGGGCGCGATCGACCCCGACACCGGCCTCCCGAACGGGGTCGGCCTCGCCCAGCACTTCCTCGGTCCCGACCGCCACGAGCGCTTCGTGATCGCCGCCATCCTCCTCGAGGGGATCAACGAGGCGCGGGAGGCCCTCGGCCACCGGGTCGCCGTCGAGCTCCTCCGCCGCGCCGTCGAGCACCTCGGCCAAGTGCTCCCGAGCGGGACGGTGATCGGCCGCCTCGATGGCGACCAGCTCGTGCTGGCCAAGGGCCTCGACACGGCGACCGGCGGGGCGGAGAGCGTCGAGGAGGCGCGCACCCTGGCCCGCACCCTGGCCGAGGCGATCTCGCGGGGCAGCTTCGACGCCTCCGGCGTGGAGATCAACCTCCGCCCCCACGTCGGCCTCGCGCGCTACCCCGACGACGGCGACGAGATCGCCGACCTCATCCGTCGGGCCGCCCTCGGCGCGCGCACGGCGGCGACGCGCAGCCGCACCGACGTCTTCCTCGGCGAGCACGAGCACGAGGCCATGACCGCGGAGGATCTCACGCTCCTCGCCGCGCTCGGCGGCGCCCCGGGGCGCGGCGACCTCACCCTCGCCTACCAACCGCAGATCGACGCGCGCTCGGGGCGGACGGCCGCGGTCGAGGCGTCGCTGCGCTGGCGGGACCCGGTCCTCGGCTCCGTCTCGCCGGCGCGCTTCATCCGCCTCGCGGAGTGGACGGGACTCATCGACCGGATCACCGACTGGGTCCTCACCGAGGCGCTCGACGCCCAGCTCCGGTGGCGCGCGCGGGGCGTCGAGCTCCCCGTCTCGGTGAACTTCTCCGCGAAGACCCTCACCCGCGAGGACTTCCCGGAGTGGATCCTCGCCGAGCTCTCCCGCCGCGGCCTGCCCCCGAGCGCGCTCGCCGTCGAGGTCACCGAGACCTCCGAGGCGGCCGACCTGCTCCTCGCGGTGAGCCTGCTGCGGCCGCTGCACGATGTCGGGGTGCGGATCTCGATCGACGACTTCGGGACGGGCTACACCTCGCTGTCGGTGCTCCCACAGCTCCCCTTGGACGAGCTGAAGTGCGACCAGGGCTTCGTCCTGCGCTCGCCTTTCTCCCTCGCCGACGACGCGATCGTGCGCACCGTGCGCGAGCTGGCGCACCGCCTCGGCCTGCAGGCGGTCGCCGAGGGCGTCGAGGACGAGACGATCCGCCGCAAGATGGTGGACTCCGGCTTCGACCTCCAGGGCTTCGTCTTCGCGAAGCCGCTCTGCGAGGCGGACCTCCTCGCCTTCGTCGCGCTGAACGGCCTCGCGGCGCATCCCCCGGTGGTGCAGCGGGCGGGGTAGCGGGGCCCTCGGAGGGCGGTCAACAGGGCGGCGGCGCGCGAGGTGCGCCGTCGGCCAGCGGGCGGCCCTCGGCCCTCGTCGGCGCGGTAGCTTCGCTCCGGGAGGAATGAGATGCCCGGTTCGATTCTCGGCAACGTCGTGCGGCGCGTGGAGGACCCCGAACTGCTCGTCGGCGTCGGCCACTACGTCGGCGACCTCCCCCTCGCGGGCGCGCTGCACTGCGCCTTCGTCCGTTCCCCGTACGCGCACGCGCGGGTGAGCGCCGTGGAGGTCGAGGCGGCGCGGGCGATGCCCGGCGTCGTCGGCCTGTTCCGCGAGGCCGACCTCGGCATCGGGGCCGTCCCTCCGCCCTTTCGCTCCCTCAACGAGCAGGTCGAGCGGCGCGCGCTCGCGACCGACAAGGTGCGCTTCGTCGGCGAGGCCGTCGTGCTCGTCGTCGCCGAGAGCCTCGCCCAGGCGCTCGATGCCTGCGAGGCGGTGGTCGTCGAGTACGAGCCGCTCGAGGCGGTCACCGATCTCGACAGTGCCCTCCTCCCGGGCGCGCCGGTGCAGTTCGAGGCGCTCGGCTCGAACGCCGCGGCGGGGCTGCAGGAGGTGGGGGAGGACCCGCTCGTCGGTGCCGCCGTCGTGGTGCGGGCGCGCCTCGAGAACCAGCGCGTCGCGGTCGCACCGATGGAGGGGAACGCGATCGCCGTCGTCCCCGGCGAGCACCCCGCGCTCACCATCCACGTCGCGACGCAGATGCCGCACCGCCTGCGCGACGGGGTGAAGCGGCTCTTCGACCTGCCGCCCGAGGAGATCCGCGTCATCACCCCCAACGTCGGCGGGGCCTTCGGCGGCAAGGTCGGCCTCCTCTCGGACTACGCGGCGGTGATCGCCGCGGCCCGCCGCCTCGGCCGCACGCTGCGCTGGTCGGAGAGCCGCACGGAGAACCTCGTCGGCATGCACGGTCGCAGCCAGGTGCAGTACGGGGAGATGGGCTTCGACGCCGACGGCAAGATCGTCGGACTGCGCGCCGCCTTCATCGGCGACGCCGGCGCCTACGCCGGCTTCGGCGGGGGGCTGGCGGAGGGCTCGACCCGATCGATGGTGCAGGGGGTCTACGAGATCCCGAAGATCCACGTCGACGTGGTCGCGGCGATGACGAACACCTCGCCGGTCGGGGCCTTCCGGGGCGCGGGGCGTCCCGAAGCGGCGGCCTTCCTCGAGCGGTTGATGGACCTCGGCGCTTCAGAGCTCGGGATCGACCCCGCCGAGCTGCGACGACGGAACCTCATCGCAAAGGAGGCCTTCCCGTACCGGACCCGCACCGGGGTGCTCTACGACGTCGGCGACTTTGCCCTGCCCCTCGAGCGGGCGCTCGAGGTCGCCGGCTACGTGCAGCTGCGCGCCGAGCAGGCTCGCCGCCGGGAGGCGGGGGAGCGGCTGCAGCTCGGCATCGGCCTCAGCGTCTACGTGGAGGTCACGGCGGGAGGCCCCGGCGGGGAGTTCGGCGCGGTGGAGGTCCACCCCGACGGCGCGGTGACGATCCGCGCCGGCACGGCGGCGAGCGGCCAGGGCCACGCCACCGCCTTCTCGATGATCGTCGCCGACCGCCTCGGTGTCGCGATGGAGAAGATCCGCTACGTCCAGGCCGACACCGCCGAGGTCCCGCGCGGCGGGGGCACGGGGGGCTCGCGCTCTCTGCAGCTCGGGGGCGCGGCGGTGCAGCAGGCCGCGGACTCGGTCGTCGACCTCGGTCGCGAGCTCGCCGCCGAGCTGCTCGAGGCCGACGCCGCGGACGTCGTCGTCACCGACGACGGCACGGTCGGTGTCGCCGGCATCCCGGCGCGGGCGCTCGGCTGGGGGGCCCTCGCCGCGGAGGCCGAGCAGCGGGGGCGGCGTCTCGAGGCGAGCGCCGACTTCTCCGCACCGGGCGCCACCTTCCCCTTCGGTGCGCATCTCTCCGTCGTCGAGGTCGACACCGAGACCGGCTTCGTGCGCGCCCTCCGCCACGTCGCGGTGGACGACGCGGGGCGGATCGTGAGCCCCCTCCTCGTCACCGGCCAGCAGCACGGCGGCATCGCCCAGGGCGTCTCCCAGGCGCTGTACGAGATGGTCGTCTACGACGGCGAGGGCAACCCGGAGACGACGAGCTTCGCCACCTACTGCCTGCCCTCGGCGGCGGAGTTCTGCTCCTTCGAGGCGTCGAACACCGAGACCCCGACCCCCTACAACCCTCTCGGCGCGAAGGGCATCGGCGAGTCGGCGACCGTCGGCGCCACCCCCGCCGTCCAGAACGCGGTCATCGACGCCGTGGCCCACCTCGGCGTCCGCCACATCGACCTGCCGATGACCCCGGAACGGGTCTGGAGGGCGCTCGCCGCTGCCCGTGAGGGCGCCGTCGACCCGTGGCGGGAGCCGCCGGACGTCTTCTCCTCGCTGCCGGTCCGCGCCCCCGTCGTCGTCGCCGAGGACACCGAGACGGTCTAGGCCGCGCCAGCCGGAAGGCTGCCGCTACCGGCAGGAGCTGCAGAGGCCGAAGACGTCGAGGCGGTGGCCGTGCGGCAGGAAGCCCTCGGCGGTGGCCAGCTGGTCGATCGCACTCGTGATGCTGCCCTCGAGGTTCT
>DATLTN010000070.1 GCA_035533595.1 Acidimicrobiales bacterium | reverse complement strand
TCCTCTACCGCCTCGCGGGGCGCGCCCCCGCCGCGCACTTCCACGACATCACGAGCGGCGACAACGACTACCTCGGCGACCACCCCGGCGCCTACGGGGCGACCGTCGGCTACGACCGGGCCTCGGGGCTCGGCTCGCCGGTCGGGGCCGACCTCGTGAGCGCCCTCTGCCGCTGAGCCTCACGCGGGGAGGAGGATGCCGAGCACCTCGTCGAGGTCGCCGAGGTCGGCGAGCGCGTGGTCGGCACCGAGGGGGGCGAGCTCGTCGAGGGGGTAGCGGCCGGTCCCGACGAGGAGGCAGTGGGCACCGCCTGCCCGCGCGCACTCGAGGTCGCGGGGGCTGTCACCGACGATCCAGGTCTCCTCGGGCGTGAAGCGGCGCCCCCGCTCGCGCTGGCGGCCGAGCGCGACGGGGACGAGCAGGCAACGATCCTCCTCGTCGCTCCCGAAGGCGCCGCCCTCGAGGTCGAGATGGCGGTCGAGGCCGAAGGCGGCGAGCTTCACGAGGGCGTTCGCCGCGAGGTTCCCGGTGAGCACCGACTGGTGCACCTCCGGCACGGCGGCGAGGGCGGCGACCACCGCCTCCGCCCCGTGGCAGGCGGCGCCGAGCGTGGCGATCTCCTCGGCCGCGGCGGCGAGCTCGCGCTCCAGGTGCTCGAGGACGAGGGGGAGGAGCGTCATGTCGTCCTCGGCCATCGCGACGAGGAACTCGCGGGCGATCTGCGGGTCGGTCTTCCCCGACATCGCGACGCGCGCCTGCGGGCGGCGGCCGAGGACCCGCTCGAGGGCGACCTCGAAGACGCGCCCGCCGACGTCGCCGGCGCGCACCAGGGTGCCGTCGATGTCCCAGAGGATGAGCCGGCGGGCCACCCGGGCACGGTAGCGGGGGCGTCACCCCGTCGTATTTCGTCACGCTGTCGTCACGACAGGCCGCGCAGACCACTACGGTGGAAGGGGACGGGTGCCTCGCCGTGGTGCCCGGGTTCCGGGGCAACGCGAGGAGGAACGGTGGGGACGATCGAGGAAGAGCAGCTCACGACGGCGCTCGATGACCTGACCAAGAAGTTCGCCGGCAACGTGACCTCGGTCAGCCGCATCATCAACCCGCTGCTCAACGTGTGGTCCGAGGCGCACGCCATCGACCCCGAGATCGCGGAGCCCCTCGAGGGGCTGCTCACCGCCCTCGCCCACCGGGTGCTCACCACCGACAGCGAGCTCGCGACGGCGGTCGACGAGGTGCGGCTGCGTCTCGCCCGCCACCAGTCGCTCGCCGCGGACATCTCGGCGGTCTGAGCTCACGGCCCGGGGACGAGCTCCTCGGGCTCGAGGCCGGCGCTCTCGGGGAGCGCGAAGAACAGCACCCCCGACGTCGCGGCGACCGCGGCGACCACCACGGCACCGTGACGAAGGCGCGACCCGCGTCGGCGACGGCGCCGAAGAGCAGCAGGCCCGCCACTGCGCCGAGCACGCTCGCCGCCACCAGCCAGCCGGCCACCGAGGCGCGCACCGCCGTCGGGAAGACCTCGTTGCCGAGCGCCCCGACCGCGGGGGCGAGCACCGAGGCGGCGCCGATGCCGAGGACGTAGCCGAGGCCGAGGCCGAGCTCGCTCCCCGAATAGGTGGCGACCGCGCAGCCGGCCATCGCGACGAGCGCCCCGGCGCCCGTCGGTCGGCGCCCGATGCGGTCGGCGAGGTGCTGGCCGAGGAGCAGGCCGCAGAGGCCGGCGACCCCCGCGCCGAGCACGAAGGCGGCGATCTCGCCGCTCGGCAGGCCGAGGATGTTCTCCCCGTAGAGGTAGACGAAACTGTTCACCGGCCCGGCCATGAAGGCGATGGAGAAGGCGAGCACGAGCACGACGAGCAGCCGGCGGCGGTAGGCGGGGCCGAGGGTCGCGACGAGATGGCGGCTGAGCCGCGGCGCGACGAGCGCGAAGCGGTCGGGCTCGCTCACCGCGCGGCGCAGCGGCCACAGGAGGACGAGCGGCACCAGCGCGAGCGCGAAGAGCGCGCGGAAGCCCGCACCGCCGCCGAGGAGGGTGTGCGCGAGCGCCGAGACGCCGGCGCCGAGGCCGTAGCCGCCGCTCACGAGCGCAATCGCGAGGGCGCGGTCCGAAGCCGCGGTCTGCTCCGCGGCCATCACCTGCGCGAGCGCGCTCGCGCTCGAGAGCAGCGGGCGGCCGAGGGCGTAGATCGCGACGAAGGACCAGTAGCTCGGCGAGAGCGCGACCGCCGCGGTGCAGGCGAGGCCAGCGGCGGCGCTCCCGAGCAGGCAGCGGCGGCGTCCGTAGCGGTCGGCGGCGGCCGTCGAGGCGAGGGCGCCGAGCGAGGCGAGGCGCAGGATGGCGAGTCCGATCCCGAGCTCGGTGCCGGAGAGGCCGGCCTCCTCGGCGATCGTCGTGCCGCCGGTCGGGTGGCCGAAGGCGCGCGCCACCTCACCGAGGGACGCGACCGCGCCGAACTGCGCGAAGCCGACGGTGAGCGAGACGAGGGCGAGCGAGAGCACCGCCCCCGAGCGCGCGGCGTGCAGGCGCAGCGTCCGCGGTACCTCCGCGGCCGGCGGCACCGCGGTCACGCCTCGGGGCGGGCGCGGCGCGCGCCCACCTACTTGACGGTCGATCCGAGCGTCACCGTCACCGTGTGCCGCCCGCTGCGGTCGACGTAGCCGATGCCGACAGCCATGCCCGGACGGTAGGCGAGGAGGAGCTGCTGGAGGGCATCGGGGCTGGTGACCGGGCGGCCGCCGAGCGCGGTGATCACGTCGCCTTCCTCGAGCCCGCCCTTCGCGGCCGGCCCGTCGGTGACGACCCCTTCGATCGGCGCCCCTGGCACCTTCGGCGCGCTCGCGAGCAGCGTGCCGGAGGGCGGGAACTCGACGCCGAGGAACGACGAGGTCCCGAGGACGATGCCGTCCCCCGCCCTCCCCCGCGTGATCAGCCGGGCGATGGCGCGCGCCTCGTTAATCGGGATCGCGAAGCCGATCACCGCGTCGCCGCCGTCGGCCGTCGCCATCGCGGTGTCCATCCCGACGACGCGGCCCCGCAGGTCGACGAGCGGGCCACCGGAGTCGCCCTCTTGGATGTCGACGGTGGTCTCGAGGAGGCCGGTGAGCTTCTCCGGCTTGCTCGACAGGTCGTCGGAAGCGGAGATGCTGCGGCCCTTGGCCGTCACCACGCCCGTCGCCGGTGTCGGCACCCCGCCGCGGCCGAGGACGTTCCCGAGCGCGACCACCGCCGTCCCAACCCGCAGCCCGGAGGAGTCGCCGAGGTGTGCGGGGGCGAGCGGACGGTGGAGGCCGTCGATCTGCACGAGGGCGATGTCCTTCGCCGGGTCGACCCCGATCACGTGCGCCGGGTAGCTCGCCGAGCCGCCGGTCGTGACGGTCAGCGAGGCGGCGTCGAGGACGACGTGGTTGTTGGTGAGGACGAGACCGTCGCCGTCGAGCACGATCCCGGTGCCGGCCGCCGCACCGCCCTCGGAGAGGGCGCTGCGGATGTCGACCACCGAGGGCTCCACCGCGGCGACGGTGGCGGCAAGGGTGCGAAGGCTCGGGCGCGCCGCGGTGCGCGGGCGCGTCGGGTGTGCGGCCGCCTGCGGACGGATGACGGAGGCCCCGAGTGCGGCACCGATCCCCCCCGCGAGGAGGGCGACCGCGAGCAGCACGGCGAGGAACCTGCGGCGCGGCGCCGCCGACGGGGCGAGCGCCTCGCCGTCGAACAGCCGCGGGGGCGGCGGGGGCGGCCCGGGGCGCTCTCCCTGTCGCTCCGCCTCGTCGTCCATATGGCTCCCTCCGGCCGGCAGCCCGGCCTGGTGCCCGACCGCGCCGAACAGGCGCGGCGAGTGTGTCACGGCGCCAACGCGGGCGCCGGTCGGTCCTTACCCGATGAGCCGCTCCTAGGACCGGGTGCGGACGATCGCGCCCCGCCTAGGGGTCAGGCCAGCGCCACGAGGTCGGCGAGCTCGTCGCTCCACAGGTCCTCGACACCGTCGGGCATGAGGAGCACGCGTTCGGGCGCGAGCGCCGCCACCGCGCCGGGGTCGTGGGTGACGAGGATGATCGCCCCCTTGTAGCTGTGCAGCGCGCGCAGCACCTCGGCGCGGCTCGCCGGGTCGAGGTTGTTCGTCGGCTCGTCGAGCAGCAGCAGGTTCGCGGAGGAGACCACGAGCGTGGCAAGGGCGAGACGGGTCTTCTCCCCGCCGGAGAGCGTCCCCGCGGTCTGGCCCACCCGGTCGCCACCGAAGAGGAAGGCGCCGAGGATCCGCCGCAGCTCGACGTCGGTCGTCGCAGCGGGGGCGGCGCGCCGCAGGTTGTCGAAGACCGAGGCGTAGGGGTCGAGGGACTCGTGCTCCTGCGCGTAGTAGCCGATCCGCAAGCCGTGGCCGTGGGTGATCTCCCCGCTGTCCGGCTCGTCGACCCCGGCGAGCAGCCGCAGCAGCGTCGTCTTGCCGGCGCCGTTCAGGCCGAGGATGACCACCCGGCTGCCGCGGTCGATGGCGAGGCCCACCTCGCTGAAGACCTCGAGGGATCCGTAGTACTTGGAGAGGCCCTCGGCCTCGAGGGGGACCCGCCCGCACGGAGCGGGGTCGGGGAAGGTGAGGCGCGCCACCTGATCGCGCACCGTCTCGGGGGCGAGGCCAGCCGCGAGGCGCTCGGCGCGCCGGTCGAACTGGTGGGCGGCGCGAGCCTTGGTGGCGGTCGCCCGCATCTTGTCGGCCTGCGAGCGCAACGCCCCGATCTTGCGCTCGGCGTTGGAGCGCTCACGGGTGCGGCGGCGCTCGTCGGCGGCCCGCCCGTCGAGGTAGGCGCGCCAGCCGACGTTGTAGAGGTCGACCTCCTGGCGGTTGGCGTCGAAGTGGAAGACCCGGTTCACGGTCGCCTCGAGGAGCTCCACGTCGTGGGTGACGAGGATGAGGCCGCCGTCGTAGCTCTTCAGGTAGCCCCGCAACCAGGCGATCGAGTCCGCGTCGAGGTGGTTCGTCGGCTCGTCGAGGAGCAGGGTCGCGGCGCCGGAGAACAGCACGCGGGCGAGCTCGATGCGGCGGCGCTGGCCGCCCGAGAGCGTCTCGAGGGGTTGCGCGAGGACCCGTTCAGGGAGGCCGAGGCTCGACACGATCGCCGCCGCCTCGGACTCCGCGCCCCACCCGCCGAGACTCTCGAAGCGCTGCTCGAGGCGGCCGTAGCGGGCGATCGCCTGCTCGCGCGCCTCGTCATCGGCGGTCCCCATCTTCGCCGCCATGTCGGCGAGGTCGCGCGCGACGACGTCAAGGCCGCGGGCCGACAGGACGCGGTCCCGGGCGATGACGCCGAGGTCACCGGTGCGGGGGTCCTGGGGGAGGTAGGCGATGGGGGCGTTGTGCTGCACGCTCCCGCCCTGCGCGAGCGCCTCCCCGGCGAGCACCTTCAACAGGGTGGTCTTCCCGGCGCCGTTGCGCCCCACGAGGCCGATCCGGTCCCCGCTCCCGACCTCGAAAGTCGCTGGACGCAGCAACGTCCTCCCGCCGACGGCGAGTTCAAGCGCGTTGGCGCGCAGCACGTTGGGGCTCCCTTCAGCGGTCGGTGACCCCCCCATTCTTCAGGAAATCGCGCCGCCACCGGTGCAGGACCTCCCCGGGTAGCCTCCACACGGTGCGCGGACCGCTCGGGCTCGTCGGAAGCGGCGAGTTCCTGCAGGTCATGACCGAGGTCGACCGCCACCTCCTCGAGGGGCGCCCGCGCCGCGCCGTCTTCCTCCCCACCGCCGCCGGCCAAGAGGGCGACGAGCGCGTCGACTACTGGCTCGATCTCGGGCGCAGGCACTACGAGCGACTCGGCGTCGAGGCCGTGCCGCTGCGCGTCCTTGACCGGAGCGACGCCGAGCGCGAGGAGCTCGCCGCCGAGATCGCCGGCGCGGGCCTCGTCTACCTCTCGGGCGGGAGCCCCGCCTACCTCGCCGACACCCTCCGCGACACCGCCGTCTGGCGGGCGATCCTCGACGCCCACGAGGCGGGTGCGGCGCTGGCCGGCTGCTCGGCCGGCGCGTGCGCGCTCACCCGCGTCGCCGGGGGCTTCCGAGAGCGCTCCACGGCGGCGCGTCCCGGCCTCGCCGTCGTCGCGCACCTCGCGGTGATCCCGCACTTCGACCGCTTCGACGGCCGCGACCCGGGCCTCGCCGCGCAGTTCGCCGGGCGGGTCCCGCCCGGGGTCGGCATCGTCGGTGTCGACGAGGAGACGGCGCTCGTCGGCGGGCCGGAGCACTACACGGTAATGGGGCGCCGCTCGGCCTGGTGGCTCCGGAGGGACGGCAGCCGCAGCGAGTGGAAGAGCGGGAGCAGCGTGTTCCTCCCCGTCGGCTGCGAGCCGGTGATCGAGGCCTGAGTGGCTGAACGATCCGGCGAGCTGCGGGTCGAGCAGGTCGCGCCGGCGCGCGCCTTCGCGCTGCGCCGTGCCGTGCTCCGCCCCTGGTTGCGCCTCGACGAGCTCGCGGCGGACGACGAGGGCGCGCCGACCTTCGCCGCGCTCGCCGGCCCCGACGAAGAGGTCGTCGGCTGCGCCACCCTCTTCGAGGAGGCCGCTCCCGAGAGCGTCCCCGAAGCCGCGCGCCGCCTCCCCGGCTTCCGCCTGCGCAGCATGGCGACCGCCCCCGAGCACCGCGGCACCGGGGTCGGCACCGCCGTGCTCACGGCGGTGCTCGCCGAGGTCGCCCGCCGCGGTGGCGGGGTGCTGTGGTGCCACGCGCGCGCCGGCGCCGTCGACTTCTATTCGACGATGGGCCTCGCGCGCGCCGGCGCGGAGTTCGAGATCGAGCGCATCGGCGTGCACGTCGTGATGTGGTGCGTGGTCGAGGCGGCGACCGGGTAGACCAGGCGCATCGCCGCCGGCGCCCGGCGGCGCGCGCCTTTCGAGCAGAGGAGTGGACGATGGCGGCACTGCGAAACGGGCGCCTGCCGCTCGCCACCGCCCTCGTGGGGCTGCTCGGCGGGCTGACGGCCGCCGGCGGCGCGGCCGCCACCGCGAGCAGCGCCCCGCAGCGCTCGACCCCGCGCGCCGGGGTGCCCGCCTCACCCCGCCTCGGTGACCTCCTCACCTACGACTACGACATCGCCCGCTCCGGGGACGACCCCGCCGACCCCGCGATCGCCGGCCTCTCGGCAGCGGCGCGCTGGGACCGCCACCTCGACGGCGGCGTCTACGCCGAGCCGCTCCTCGACGCCGGCAGCGCCTACGTGGCCACCGAGAACGACACCCTCTACGCCCTGAACGCCCGCTCGGGCGCGCTCCGCTGGTCGCTGCACCTCGGCACCGCCGTGAGCGGCAGCGTGCTGCACAGCACTCCCACCGCGGGCTGCGGAGACATCGCCCCCCTCGGCATCACCGGGACCCCGGCCATCGACCCGGCGAACAACGAGCTCTTCGTCGTCGGCGAGGTCGAGCTCGGCGGCCACGCCAACTGGCGGTACATCCGCCACGAGCTCTTCGCCGTCTCCCTCACGAGCCACCGGGTGCTCTGGAAGCGGCGCGTCGACCCGCCGGGGGGCAACAACCCGAACCGCTACTACATCGGCGCCGAGCAGCAGCGCAGCGCCCTCACCGTGGCAAACGGCCACCTCTACGTCGAGCTCGGCGGCCTCTACGGCGACTGCGGCCAGTACCACGGCTTCGTCGTCGCGCTCCCCGAGAGCGGGAGCGGGGCGCTCCAGAGCTACCAGGTCGCGAGCGCCCGCGAGGGAGCGATCTGGGCGACGAGCGGCGCGACGGTCGCCCCGGGCGGTGACCTCTACGTGGCGACGGGGAACGGCGCCTCCTCGAGCGCCACGGACTTCGACGAGGGCAACTCGGTGATCGCCCTCAGCCCCTCGCTGTCGCGCCTCGGGGTGTGGGCGCCCGCGAACTGGGTGCAGCTGAACGACGACGACTGGGACCTCGGCTCGGGTGGGCCGGTACAGATCCCCGGCACCTCGCGGCTGTTCGTGGCCGGCAAGCCCGCCAGCAACGGGAGCGTCGGCTACCTCCTCGACGAGCAGCACCTCGGCGGGGTCGGCGGCCCGGCCTTCACCGGTGCGCTGTGCGCGAGCGGCGGCGTCTACGGCGCCCCCGCCGTCGATCCCACCGCGGCCGGGGTGCTCGTCTTCGCGCCCTGCGGCAGCGGCACCACGGCGGTGCGCGTCGCCGGCGCGAGCTTCCACCTCGCCTGGCGGCAGTCCTCCGGCGCCGCCAACGGCCCGCCGATCCTCGCCGGCGGCCTCGTCTTCGCCCTCGACTGGAACGGCGGGGCGCTCTACGCGATGAGCCCGACGAGCGGGAGGGTCGTGCTCAGCCGGCCGACCGACGCCCTCGAGCACTTCGCCACGCCGGCGGTCGGCGACTCGATGCTGCTCGTGCCGACGCAGTCGGGCGTGGAGGGCTTCCGCGCCCTCGGCTGAGCGGGCTCAGACGCCGAGGCGCTCCCGCCAGCCGGTCGCCGCGCTCTCGCCCGGCGAGCCGCGCAGCGATCCGAGGGGGGCCGACTCGGCGAGGAGGCGCTGGCGCCAGTAGTCGTGGGTCACGCCGTCGACGAGCTCCCGGCGGTGCGCGATGAGCTCGGCGGGGGCGTCGGAGAGGAAGCCGAGGAGCTCGAGGCCGACCTCGACGTCGGCGAGGATCGGCGCCCGCCCGTAGCTCGCGGCGCGGCGCAGGCCGAGGACGACGCCCGCGGTAAGGGCGTCCTCGGCGTGCTCGCCGCTCGTGAGGACGAGGCGCCCGCGCAGGCGCTCCGCGAGGCCGAGGGCGTAGCCCTGGTCCGGCCCGGGGGTACCGAGGCCCTTGCCGCCGGCCGTCGCCTTCACGAGCTCACCGGGGCGGTGCGGCCGCCAGGGGCGCGGCGTGTCCACGCGGTAGGCCGGGCGGACCTCGTCGGGAGCGGCGATCGGCGCGAACTTCGGCTGGGTCATCGAGCGCCGAGGGTATCCGACGCGCCGCCGCGCACGCCGCCGGCGCGCAGCAGGCCGAAGACGATCGAGTCGACGAGCGCCTGCCAGGAGGCCTCGATGACGTTCTCCGAGACGCCGATCGTCGAGAAGCTGCCCTCCTCGTCGGCGGTGTCGAGCAGGACGCGCGTCACCGCCCCGGTGCCCTTCCCGGTGTCGAGGACGCGCACCCGGTAGTCGGTGAGATGCAGCGCGGCGAGCTCGGGAAAGTAGCGGCCGATCGCCTTGCGCAGCGCCGAGTCGAGGGCGTTCACCGGGCCGTTGCCCTCCGCGGTCTCGACGACGCGGTCGCCGCCGACGTGCACCTTCACGGTCGCCTCAGTGGTGAGCTCGCCCTCCTCGCCCCAGCCGTGCACGAGGCGCTCAGGGTCCGGGACCGGGTGGTCGAGCTGGCGCCAGTCGGTGACCACCCGGAAGGACTCGACGGTGAAGAAGCTGGCGAGCTCCTCCGGCCCTCCCCCCGACGCGGCGCGCATCAGCAGCTCGAGCGAGCCGTCGGCGACCTCGAAGTGGTAGCCGGCGTGCTCGAGGCGCTTCAGCGCGTCGAGGACGCGGCCAGTCGCCTCGGCGTCGAGGTCGATGCCGAGCTCGGCGGCCTTCATCGCGAGCGTCGAGCGGCCGGCGAGCTCGGAGACGACGACGCGCGTGCCGTTGCCGACCGAGTCCGGCGGGACGTGCTCGTAGGCGTCGGCGCGGCGCACGATCGCGCTCGTGTGCAGCCCCGCCTTGTGCGCGAAGGCGGCAGTGCCGACGTAGGGCTTCTGCGGGTCGAGGGTGAGGTTGACGATCTCCGCGATGTGGCGGGCGGTCGGCGTGACGAGAGGGAGCTTCTCCGCGGGGACCGTGCTGATGCCCATCTTCAAGGTGAGGTCGGGGATCGCGACGCAGAGGTCGGCGTTGCCCGCCCGCTCCCCGTAGCCGTTCACGCAGCCCTGCACCTGGGTCGCGCCGACACGCACCGCGGCGAGGCTGTTGGCGACGGCGCAGCCCGAGTCGTTGTGGAAGTGCACCCCGATCACCGCCCGCGTCGCGGCGCGCACCGTGGCCACGATCTCCTCGACCTCGTGCGGCAGCGCGCCGCCGTTGGTGTCGCAGAGCACGAGCGCCGAGGCGCCCGCCTCCTCGGCGGCGGCGAGGACCTCGAGGGAGAAGGCGGGGTCGCGGCGGAAGCCATCGAAGAAGTGCTCGGCGTCCAAGAAGACCTGCCGACCCTCGCCGACGAGGAGGGCGACCGAGTCGCGGACCATCGCCACGCCCTCGGCGAGGGTCGTCCGCAGCGCCTCGGTGACGTGCAGGTCGGAGGCCTTGGCGACGATGCAGACCGTGTCGGTCGCGGCCCGCAGCAGCTGGCCGAGGGTCTCGTCCCCGGCGGCGGCGGCCCCAGCGCGGCGCGTCGAACCGAAGGCCGCGAGGACGGCGTGCTCGAGCTTCAGCTCGTCGCGGGCGCGGGCGAAGAACTCGCCGTCCTTCGGGTTGGCACCCGGCCAGCCCCCCTCGATGTAGGCCACGCCGAGGTGGTCGATCTGCTGCGCGACGCGCAGCTTGTCCTCGACGGTGAGCGAGATGCCCTCCTGCTGGGAGCCGTCGCGCAGCGTCGTGTCGTAGATCTCGACGCTCGCCGGCAGCGCGGGGCGCGCGAGCACGCCCCCGCCGGCAGGGACCTCAGTCGACAAGTTCGACCCAGTCCTTGTAGCGGTCGACCCCGCCGCGGACGGCCGAGAAGTAGGTCTCCTGGATGGCGCGCGTCACCGGCCCCGGCTCCCCGGCGCCGACGGTGCGGTCGTCGACCGAGGCGATGGGGACGATCTCGGCCGCGGTCCCGGTGAGGAAGGCCTCGTCGGCGAGGTAGAGGTCGGGGCGGCGGAGGAGCTCGTGGTGGACCTCGTAGCCGAGGTCGCGGGCGATCACCTGCGCGCTGTCGGCGGTGATCCCCTCGAGGGCGGCGACCGCCGAGGTCGACGGCGAGTAGAGCACCCCGTCGCGCACGATGAAGAGGTTCTCGCCGGTGCCCTCGGAGAGGTAGCCGTCGGTCGTCAGCAGCAGCGCCTCGTCGTACCCGGCGCGCACCGCCTCCACCTTGGCGAGCGAGGAGTTGATGTACATCCCGGTCGCCTTGGCGGCTGTCGGCATCGCGCGCGGGTCATGGCGGGCCCAGGAGCTGACCTTCAAGCGGATGCCCTTCGCGATCCCCTCCTCGCCGAGGTAGGCGCTCCAGGGCCAGACCGCGACGGAGACCTTGACCTCGGAGAAGAGCGGGTTGAGGCCCATCTCGCCGTAGCCGAGGTAGACGAGGGGGCGGATGTAGCAGGCGTCGAGGCCGGAGGCGCGCACAGTGTCCAGCACCGCGGCCGAGAGCTCGGCGTGGCTGAAGGGGACCTCGAGGGCGAGGATGTGCGCCGAGCGGAGCAGCCGGGAGATGTGGTCCGAGAGGCGGAAGACTCCCGGCCCGTCCGGCGTCGCGTAGGCGCGGATGCCCTCGAAGACGCCGGTGCCGTAGTGCAGGCTGTGGGTGAGGACGTGCACGGTGGCGTCCTCCCAGTCGACGAGCTCGCCGTCCATCCAGATCTTGGCCGTCGGGGTAATCGGCATCTCACAACCTCCCTGCGACGGCATCGCCGATCGCGGTCGTCTCCAGCTTGGTCCCGCTCGTCGCGAGCTCCCGCTGGACCTCGAGCACAGCAGCCGTCACCTTGGCGGCGGCGACGGCCTCACCGAGGTGCTCGAGCATCATCGCCGCCGACCGGATCGCGGCGAGCGGGTTCGCCGCACCCGTGCCGACGATGTCGTGGGCGGCGCCGTGCACCGGCTCGAACAGCGAGGGGCCGGTGCGGGCCGGGTTGAGGTTCGCCGAGGCGGCGAGGCCGATGCCCCCGGTGACGGCGCCGCCGAGGTCGGTGAGGATGTCGCCGAAGAGGTTGTCGGTGACCACCACGTCGTAGCGGGCGGCGTCGGTCGCGAAGTAGATGCAGGCCGCGTCGACGTGGTTGTAGTCCACCGCGACCTCGGGGAACTCCCCCTTCACCTCGTCGACCACCCGTGACCAGAGGTCGCCGGAGAAGGTGAGCACGTTGGTCTTGTGGACGAGGGTGAGGTGCCGTGCGGGACGGGCTTCGGCGAGGGCGAAGGCGAAGCGGGCGCAGCGCTCGACACCGAAGCGGGTGTTCACCGAGCCCTGGGTGGCGACCTCGTGGGGGGTGTTGCGCCGCAGCACGCCCCCTTCGCCGACGTAGGGGCCCTCGGTGTTCTCACGCACGACGACGAAGTCGGCGCCCGGGGCGATCGCCCCGGGGGAGGAGTTGAAGGGGCGGAGGTTGATGTAGAGATCGAGCTCGAAGCGCAGGCGGAGCAGCAGGCCGCGCTCGAGGACGCCGGAGGGCACCTCGGTCGAGCCGATCGGCGGGCCGATCGCGCCGAGGACGATGGCGTCGTAGCCGCGCAGCTCCTCGAGGACCTCGTCGCGCAGCACCTCGCCGGTCGCCACGTAGTGGGCGGCACCGAGCTCGTAGTTGGTCGTGTCGAGGGTGACCCCCGCCGCGGCGACGACCTTCAGCGCCTCGGCGGTGACCTCGGGGCCGATCCCGTCCCCACCGATCACCGCGACCTTGAACGCTGCCACCCGAATCGCCCTCCAGCCCTTCTTCGTCAACCTGTGCCCAGGAACCAAAACAAGCAACAAAAAAACCGCCCACCAGGTGGACGGTCGACGACGCGCACCATGAGGTGAGCGCCTCTAGGGAATTACGACCTGCTTCGTCTGCCGCTTTTTGTCCCTCATGCTGGGCTTCAGTCTCGTCCACGACACCGGCCCCGTCAACCCGCCCCCGACTGGCGCGCGGCGTCCGCCGCGCGATCATTGAGCCGTGAGCGACCACCTCCCCGAGCGCGCCCGGCTGCGCACCGCGGAGGCAGACCGCGAGGCCGTCGTCGACGCCCTCCGCCGCCACGCCGCGCTCGGCCGCCTCGACTTCGACGAGCTCGGCGAGCGCATCGGCCGCGCTCTCTCGGCGAGGACCTTCGCCGAGCTCGACGCGGTGACCGCCGACCTGCCCGTCGAGGCCGCGCCCGAGCCGCGCCTCGCGGCCTGGCGCCGGCCGCTCGTGCTGATGGGCGGCGAGCTCGCCGTGGTCGACGCCTTCTTCGTGACGGCCTGGCTCCTCTCCGGCCACCACGGCAGCTTCTGGCCCGGCTGGATCCTTCTCATCACCGCCTTCCTCTATCTCCGCCGGGTGCTGCGCGAGCAGCTCCACCGGGCGCGCCGCCGCGAGCGCGCCGAGCGCCGCGCCGGCTGAGGGCCGGATCCCGGGAGCCGCCCGGACTGGCCGCCGCGGGCGGGCGCTACCCTTCCTCGGATGCCCGAGACGCAACTCTCCCCCGAGGCCCACCAGCGCCTCAGCGAGGAGCTCGAAGACCTGACGACCCGCGGGCGGATCGACATCGCCCGCCAGATCGAGGCGGCGCGCGCCCTCGGCGACCTCTCGGAGAACGGCGACTACCACGCCGCGAAGGACGCGCAGGGCAAGATGGAGGCGCGCATCCGGCAGATCCAGGCGATGCTCGAGTACGCGGTGATCGTCGACCCGAGCGCGAGCGCGAGCGGCGTGGTCGTGGCGGGGGCGGTCGTCGGCATCCGTTACGAGGGCGACGACGAGGTGGAGCGCTATCTTCTCGGCTCGATCGAGGAGCGCCGGGAGGACGTCTCGGTGATCTCGCCCGGCTCGCCGCTCGGCCAGGCCCTCCTCGGCCACGGGGTCGGCGACCACGTGGAGTACGAGGCGCCGAACGGCAAGCTGAGCGTCGAGATCGTCTCGCTCGACTAGCGGAGGAGAGTTCGTGGGAAGCACCTTGTCGGAGAAGGTCTGGGAGCGGCACGTCGTGCACGCCGGGACGGGCAGCGAGCCGGACCTGCTCTACATCGACCTCCACCTCGTCCACGAGGTGACCTCGCCGCAGGCCTTCGAGGGCCTCCGCCTCTCGGGTCGGCGCGTCCGCCGCCCCGACCTCACCGTCGCCACCGCCGACCACAACGTCCCGACCAAGGACATCGACAAGCCGATCGAGGACGAGATCTCCCGCCGCCAGCTGGAGGCGATGGCGGAGAACGCCGAGGACTTCGGCCTCACCTACTTCCCGATGGGTGACCCCGACCAGGGGATCGTGCACGTCATCGGCCCCGAGCAGGGCCTCAGCCAGCCCGGGATGACGATCGTCTGCGGGGACAGCCACACCTCCACCCACGGCGCCTTCGGGGCGCTCGCCTTCGGCATCGGCACCTCCGAGGTGGAGCACGTGCTCGCCACCCAGACCCTCCCGCAGCGACGGCCGAAGACGATGGCCGTCGAGGTCGAGGGCACCCTCCCGGACTCGGTGAGCGCGAAGGACCTCGTCCTCGCGATCATCGGCCGCCTCGGCACCGGTGGCGGCATCGGCCACGTCATCGAGTACCGCGGCAGCGCGATCCGCGACCTCTCGATGGAGGGGCGGATGACCGTCTGCAACATGTCGATCGAGGCGGGCGCCCGCGCCGGCCTCGTCGCCCCCGACGAGAAGACCTTCGAGTACCTGCGGGGGCGCGACCACGTCGGCTCCGGCGCGGACTTCGACGCCGCCGTCGCGGACTGGAAGACCCTCGTCACCGACGACGACGCCGTCTTCGACACCACGATCCGCATCGACGCGACGAGCCTCACGCCGCACGTCACCTGGGGAACGAACCCCGGCCAGGTGATCCCGATCGACGGCGTCGTCCCCGACCCGGCGGCGATCGCCGACCCCCTCGAGCGCGAGGCGGCGGAGCGGGCGCTGCGCTACATGGACCTCCGGCCGGGCACCGCGATCGTCGACGTACCCGTCGATACCGTCTTCATCGGCTCGTGCACCAACAGCCGCATCGAGGACCTGCGCGCCGCCGCCGAGGTGGCGCGCGGCCGGCGCGTGCACGGCGGGGTGCGGGCGCTCGTGGTGCCCGGCTCCCAGCGGGTGAAGAAGGCGGCCGAGGCCGAGGGCCTCGACGCGATCTTCACCGCCGCGGGTTTCGAGTGGCGCGAGGCCGGCTGCTCGATGTGCCTCGGGATGAACCCCGACACCCTCGCGCCGGGCGAACGCGGCGCCTCCACCTCGAACCGCAACTTCGAAGGACGCCAGGGGCGGGGCGGCCGCACCCACCTCGTCTCCCCGCAGGTCGCCGCGGCGAGCGCCATCGCCGGCCATTTCGCCGCTCCCGAGCAGCTCTAAAAGGACACGCCATGGACCCCGTACGCGCCGTCACCGGCAAGGCCCTCCCGCTCGACCGCGCCGACGTCGACACCGACCAGATCATCCCGAGCGAGTGGCTGAAGCGCATCGAGCGCACCGGCTTCGGCGCGGGGCTCTTCGCCGAGTGGCGTGATGACCGCGACTTCGTCCTCAACCAGCCCGAGCACGCCGGGGCGCGCATCGTCGTCGCCGGCCCGAACTTCGGCATCGGCTCCTCGCGCGAGCACGCCGTCTGGGCGCTCGTCGACTATGGCTTCCACGCCGTCGTGAGCGCGCGCTTCGGCGACATCTTCCGCAACAACTCGACCCGCACCGGCCTCGTCCCCGCGCAGGTCGAGCCCGAGGTGGCCCGCACCCTGCTCGACGCGATCCACGCCGACCCCGACCTCGAGATCACCGTGGACGTCGAGCGCAGGCTCGTCGAGGCACCGGCGATCGGCCTCACCGCCCCCTTCTCCCTCGACGACGACGCCCGTGAGCGGCTGCTGAACGGCCTCGACGACATCGGCGTGACGCTCCGCTACGAGGCCGACATCGACCGCTTCGAGGCCACCCGCAGCGGCGCCTACCCGGCGGTCACCGTCCGCGCCTGACCCCGCCGCCTTGACGGCGATGGGCGAGGGGTAGAAGCTGGTGGGGATGAGCAGCACCCTCCGCCTGCACACGGTCCTCCTCCTTACCTAGCGGTGAGCGCCCTCCCGGTGCTCACCACGACCTCCTGCGCCCTAGGGCCGGGAGGTTTTTTGTTGCTCAAGTTCCGCCGCCGCAGTCCGTACAAGGAGTCCAGATGCCTCCCGAGAACGTGGTCCCGAAGCCGATGCCCTTCGAGCGCTACCGCGCCTACACGCCGGTCGACCTCCCGGACCGCACCTGGCAGACCAAGACGATCACGCGCGCGCCGTTGTGGTGCGCCGTCGACCTGCGCGACGGCAACCAGGCGCTCATCGACCCGATGGACCCGACCCGCAAGCGGCGGATGTTCGACGCCCTCGTGCAGATGGGCTTCAAGGAGATCGAGGTCGGCTTCCCCTCGGCCTCCCAGCCGGACTTCGACTTCGTCCGCACCCTCGTCACCGAGGACCTCGTCCCCGACGACGTGACCATCCAGGTTCTCGTGCAGTGCCGCAGGGACCTCATCGAGCGCACCTACGAGGCCCTCGAGGGGGCGAACCACGCGATCGTCCACTTCTACAACTCGACCTCGGTGCTGCAGCGGCGGGTCGTCTTCGGCCTCGACAAGGCGGGGATCACCAAGATCGCCGTCGACGCCGCTAGGTTCTGCCGGGAGCTCGAGGGGCGCCTCCCCGGCACCAGCATCCGCTACGAGTACTCCCCGGAGTCCTTCACCGGCACCGAGATCGACTACTCGGTCGAGATCTGCCAGGCGGTGATGAACGAGATCGGCGCCACCGCCGAGTGGCCGATCATCTTGAACCTCCCGGCGACGGTGGAGATGTCGACCCCCAACGTCTACGCCGACCTCATCGAGTACTTCCACCGCCACATCGGCCGCCGCGAGGCGGTCGTGCTCAGCCTCCACCCGCACAACGACCGCGGCTGCGCGGTGGCCGCCGCGGAGCTCGGCCAGATGGCCGGCGCCGACCGCGTCGAGGGCTGCCTGTTCGGCAACGGCGAGCGCACCGGCAACGTCGACCTCGTGACGCTCGCGATGAACCTGTTCTCCCAGGGCGTCGACCCGCGCCTCGACGTCACCGACATCGACGGCCTGCGACGGGTGGCCGAATACTGCAACCGCCTCCCCGTGCACCCCCGCCACCCCTACGTCGGCGACCTCGTCTACACCGCCTTCTCCGGCTCGCACCAGGACGCGATCAAAAAGGGCATCGCCGCCCTCCCCGACGACTACGAGCTGTGGGAGGTCCCCTACTTGCCGATCGACCCGCACCACGTCGGTCGCAGCTACGAGGCGGTGATCCGGGTGAACTCCCAGTCCGGGAAGGGCGGCGTCGCCTACATCATGGAGGCCGAGCACTCGCTGATCCTCCCCCGGCGGCTGCAGATCGAGTTCTCCCAGGCGATCCAGCACGTCACCGAGGACATCGGCACCGAGATCTCGCCCGGCGCGATGTGGGACGTCTTCTCCGCCGAGTACCTCTCGGGGAGCGCGATCCGCCTCCTCTCCCACGAGAGCGCCGTCTCGGGGGACTCGGACAAGGTCACCGCGCAGCTGCTCGTCGACGGGGAGCATGTGACGATCACCGGCGAGGGCAACGGCCCGATCGCCGCCTTCGTCGCCGGGGTGCGCGACGGCCTCGGCCTCGCGATCGACGTCGTCGACTATTCCGAGCACGCGGTGAGCTCGGGGGCGAGCTCCAAGGCCGTCTCCTACGTCGAGACCGCCGCCACCGACGGCACGACGCGCTGGGGCGTCGGCATCGACGCGAACATCGTCACCGCCTCGCTGCAGGCGGTGGTCTCGGCGCTGAACGGGCGGCGGACCGAGGAGCACGCGGCGCCCTGACGGGGCTCCCGGCGCCCCCTCAGGCGACGCCGGCCGGCGCCACCCTCCCCCGCTGCCAGGCCTCGAACTCCTCGGGCGCCATCGGCGCGGCGAAGAGGAAGCCCTGCGCGAGGTTGCAGCCGAGCTCGCTCAGCACCTGCCGCTGCTCCTCGGTCTCGACGCCCTCGGCGCAGGGCTCGATGCTCAGCGTGTCGGCGAGGGAGATGATCGCCCGCACGATCGCCGAGTCCTCGAGCGCCGGGCCGAGCGCCCAGACGAAGGAGTGGTCGATCTTGAGCGACGAGATCGGCAGCCGCGAGAGGTAGCTGAGCGAGGAGTGGCCCGTCCCGAAGTCGTCGATCGCGATCTTGATCCCGAGCAGGCGTAGCTGGCGCAAGAGCGAGATCGCCGCGTCGACGTCCTCCATGACCGCCGACTCGGTGAGCTCGAGGCGGAGCGCGTCCGGCGGCGCGTCGGCCTCGCGGAGCGCGAAGGCCGAGAGCTCGACGGGGTCGGCGAGGGCGAGCTGGCGGGAGGAGAGGTTCACCGAGACCCACAGCCCCTCCGAGCCGGGCAGCCCCTCGCGCCAGCGCATCACCTGCGAGAGCGCCTCGCGCAGCACGAAGGCGCCGATTGCCGCGATGTGCCCCGTCTCCTCGGCGGCGGGGATGAACTCGGCCGGGTGGAGCAGCCCCCACTGCGGCTGCTCCCAGCGCACGAGCGCCTCGGTGCCGACGAGGTGCCCGTCCTCTAGCGAGACGATGGGCTGGTAGACGACGCGGAACTCGTTGCGCTCGATCGCGAAGGCGAGCGCCCGCTCGAGGTCGAAGCGCTGGGAGACGGCGCGCCGGAGCTCGGGGTTGAAGAGCTCGACGCGCGCCCCACCGCGCTCCTTTGCGCGGTACATCGCGGCGTCCGCGTCGCGCAGCGCCTCGTCGACCGTCGTGTCGCCGGTGACGAGGACGACGCCGCAGGAGGTCGAGACGTGCAGCTCCACGCCGTCGAGGACGAAGGCCTCCTGGAACAGGCCGATCACCTTGTCGCCGAGGTCGACCGCCTCGGTGGCGTCGACGTCCTCGCGCATCACGATGAACTCGTCGCCGCCGAAGCGGGCGACGGTGTCCGAGCGCCGCAGCGAGCCGACGAGGCGCTCGCCGATATCGACGAGGAGGCGGTCGCCCGCCGCGTGGCCGAGGCCGTCGTTCACGAGCTTGAAGCGGTCGAGGTCGAGGAAGAGCAGGGCGACCTGGGTCACGTTGCGGTGGCCACGGTCGATCGCCTGACCGAGGCGGTCGCCGAGGAGCGCCCGGTTCGGCAGCCCCGTGAGCGCGTCGTGCAGCGCCTGGTGGGCGAGCGCCTGCTCGGAGCGCTTGCGGTCGGTGATGTCCTGGAGCTGGGAGAAGACGTAGATCGGCGAGCCGTCGGGCTGGCGCACGACGGTCGAGTCGACGGTCGCCCAGACGTCGGTCCCGTCCTTGCGCAGGTAGCGGCGCTCTCCGTGGAAGTGGTCGACCCCGCCCACGACCTGGGCGGAGGAGGCCTGGATCGCGAGCTCGATCTCGAAGGGGTGGACGAAGGTCTCGACCACGTGCCCGATGAGCTCCTCCTCGGTGCGGCCGAGCATCGTGCACAGCGCCTTGTTGACGCGCGTGAAGCGGCGACGCAGGTCGAGCATCGCCATGCCGATCGCCCCCTGCTCAAAGCCGATCCGGAAGCGCTCCTCGAACATCGAGCGCTCCTCCTCGAGGCGACGGCGCTCGGAGACGTCGCGGGCGATCGTCGAGGTCCCGACGAGCTGGCCGTTGGCGTTGAAGACGGGCGAGACGTGCAGCGAGACGACGACCCGGGTGCCGTCTTTGCGGACGCGCAGCGAGTCGCGGCGCTCGACGTGCTCGCCGCGGCGGATGCGGTCCCAGATCTCCTGCAGCTCGGCGCGGCGCGCCGAGGGCACGATGAGCTCCATCGAGAGTCGGCCGATCGCCTCGGCGGCGGAGTAGCCGTAGAGGCGGGCCGAGGCCGGGTTCCAGGCGGTGATCGTGCCGTCGAGGGTCTCGGCGATGATCGCGTCCTCGGAGAACTCGACGATCGCCGAGAGCTGCGCCATCGACTGCTCGGCGAGCTTGCGCTCGGTGATGTCGCGCAGGTTGAGGACGATCCCGCCGATCGAGGCCTCCGCGAGGCGGTTCGTCATCGTGAGCTCCGCCCACCGCTCCTCGCCGTCACGGTCGACGAAGCGCAGCTCGGCGCGCACGGGCACGCCGGCGCGCTCGCGCACCGCGGCGAACATCGCAGCCGCACGCTCGCGCTCCTCGGCGTGCAGCAGGAGGCGGGCGTCGATCCCGAGCAGCCACTCCGCCGGGTAGTAGCGGTTGAGGGTCGGGCTCGCCTCGGTGACGTGGCCGTGCTCGTCGAGCACGAGGTAGCCCTCGGCGGCGTGCTCGAGGAGCAGGCTGTCGCGCCGCTCCGCGGAGAGCAGCGCGCGCTGCACCGTCAGCTGCTCGGTGACGTCGCGGCCGGTGATGACGACCGCCATCGCCCCCGGGCCGGCGGGCGCCGCGACGGGGGCGGCGCGCACCTCGAGGATGCGGTCCCCGCCGTTCGGGAGGCGGACCACCCGCTGCGCCGGCTCGGAGGGGCGGCCGGTGGCGAGCACCTGCTCGACGATCCGCTCCTCGGGGGTCACTTCGTTGCCCGCGAGGGTCTTCAGGCCGAGGTCGGGGTCGCGGCGGTAGAGGAGGTCGGCGCGTGGCGTGCCGACGAGCTCGTTGGCGAGGAGGTTGGCGACGACGACCCGCCCGGTCGGCGAGATGACGACGATGCCGAGGTCGAGCGAACCGAAGAGCGTGCGCATCTGCGCGAAGCGCGCCCCCCACTGGTCGTGCAGGTCGCGCGCCGCGAGGGCCGACGCGACGCGCTCCCCGCCCTCCTCGCCTGCGAGCTCGGCGAACGAGCACGCGCCGACGCAGCCGCGCGCGAGCGCCTCGGCGCGCAGCTCGGGGTCCTCGGCCGCGACGACGATCCCCGTTCCCGGGAGGGCGACCGCGAGGTCCACCACGGCGTCGAAGGCATGCTCGCCGGGAGCGCCGAGGGCGATGACGACGAGGTCGACGTCGAGGAGCCACTCGTGCGCGGCGCCGAGCGCCTCCTCGACGGTGCCCGCGACGAGGAGCTCGACGCTCTCGGGGAGCCGCCACCGGAGCGCGTCGAGACGGGCCTCCTCGTCGAGGACGAGGAGCCGTTCGCGCCGACTGGCAGGCTCAGTCGAGATCGGCGTTGTCCCTTCGGTTCAACTGCAGGGCTCGACACCCTTCGGCTTGGCCCTGCCCTCATAGAGATGTACGGCGCGGCAAGAACATTTCCCGCGCCGCAACAACATCCCTGCAAGCGAGGTTACGACCTCGCGCGCCGAGAGGATGAACTTCCCCTCGGGCCGCGACCGGCGGCTGCCGGCCGGGACCTCGCGCTCCCGAGGGGGCGGCGCTCAGACCCCCGAGACGAGGTGCAGGTCGAGGATCCCCGGGGCGCCCGAGAGCGCGGCGCGCGCCGCGTCGTCGAGGGGGCGGTCGAGGGCGAGCACCATGAGGGCGGTGCCGCCGGTCGGGCTCTGCCCGACGGCCATGTTGGAGATACTGATCCCTGCCGCGCCGACCGCCGTGCCGACGACGCCGATCATGCCGGGGCGGTCGTCGTTGCGAACGATGAGCATGTGCTCGGCCGAGGGCACCTCGACCTCGTGGGCGTCGACCGAGACGATGCGCGCCGCCCCCTCCCCGGAGAGCGTGCCGGCGACGGAGTGCGCGGCGGCGCTCACGACGATGAGGTTCACCCGGTCCGAGGTGGTCGTCTGGCTCTCGCGCACCGCGAGGCCCCGCTCCTCGGCGAGGCGGGGGGCGTTCACATAGGAGACGGGCTCCTCGCTCGCGGCGGCGAAGAAGCCCTTCAGCACCGAGAGCGTGAGGATCGAGGTGTCCTCGCCGGCGAGCTCGCCCTGGTACTCGACCTCGAGAGTTTCGGGGAGGCTGCCGCAGAGCGCGGCGAGGAAGCGGCCGAGCTTCTCGGCGACACCGAGGAAGGGGCGGACCGCCTCGGAGGCGCCGCGGGCCGCGATGTTCACCGCGTAGGGCACGAAGTCGCCGCGCAGCGCGAGGACGATCTGCTCGGCGATCTGCTCGCCCGCCTTGTCCTGTGCCTCCTCGGTGGAGGCGCCGAGGTGGGGGGTGACGACGACGCTCGGGATCGCGAAGAGCGGAGACTCGGTGGTCGGCTCGGCGTCGAAGACGTCGATCGCCGCCCCGCCCACGTGGCCGGAGACGATCGCGTCGGCGAGCGCCTGCTCCTCGATGAGCCCACCACGCGCCGCGTTCACGAGGCGCACGCCGGGCTTGCACTTGGCGAGCATCTCGGCGTTGAAGAGACCGGTCGTCTCCTTGGTCTTCGGGAGGTGGATGGTGATGAAGTCCGCCGCGGCGACGAGGCCGTCGAGGGTCATCAGCTCGACGCCCATGCGCTTGGCCCGCTCCTCGGAGATGTACGGGTCGTAGGCGATGAGGCGCATCCCGAAGGCGAGCGCGCGCTGCGCGACGAGGGCGCCGATACGGCCGAGGCCGACGACGCCGAGCGTCTTGCCGTGCAGCTCGACGCCCTCCCACTTGGAGCGCTCCCAGCGGCCGGCGACGAGCGCCGAGTGGGCCTGGGGGATGTTGCGGGCCTGCGCGAGCATCAGCCCGAAGGCGTGCTCCGCGGCCGAGAGGATGTTCGACTCCGGGGCGTTCACGACCATCACCCCGACGCGCGTCGCCGCCTCGACGTCGACGTTGTCGAGGCCGACGCCGGCGCGGCCGACGACCTGCAGGTCACGCCCCGCCTCGAGGACGTCCGCGGTCACCTTCGTCGCCGAGCGGACCACGAGGGCGGCCGCGCCGGCGATCGCCTGCAGCAGACTCTCGGGGGTGAGGTCGAGCTGCACGTCGACCTCGTAGCCGGCCGCCGCCATCGCCTGCAGGCCGTTGTCGGCCAGTTTCTCGGTCACGAGGATCCGGGTCATTGCGCTCTCCTGTCGACTACGGGCATGAAAACCGACGGCGGGGTCGATCGCCAGTCGGGATTAGGGGCTCCCGGCGGCCGGGGTCAGTCCCGGGCGTCGGCGAACAGCTCGCCGAGGCGGCGCACCCCCTCGATCATCTCCTCGTCGGAGAGGGCGTAGGAGAAGCGGGCGTAGCCGGGGGCGCCGAAGGCCTCGCCCGGCACGAAGGCGACCTTCGCCTCCTCGAGCGCGACGGCGGCGAGCTCGAGCGTGGTGGCGGGGCGGTGGCCGCGGATCTCCTTGTGGAGCAGGCCCTCGAAGCTCGGGAAGGCGTAGAAGGCGCCCTCGGGCAGCAGGCACTCGGTGCCGGCGACCTCGTTCAGCATCGTGTGGATGATGAGGCGCCGGCGGTCGAAGGCGGTGCGCATCTCGGCCACCGCGGAGAGGTCGCCGCGCAGCGCGCACTCCGCCGCCCGCTGGGCGACGTTGTCGACGTTGGAGGTCTCGTGGCTCTGCAGGTTGGTCGCGCCGTCGACGAGGTCGCGGGGGCCGATCATCCACCCCACCCGCCAACCGGTCATCGCGTAGGTCTTGGCGACGCCGTTCACCACGACGCAGCGCTCGGCGAGCTCGGGGACAAGCACCGGGAGGGAGTGCTGGGTGGCCTCGCCGTACACGAGGTGCTCGTAGATCTCGTCGGTGAGCACGAACAGGCCGTGCTCCAGCGCGAACTGGCCGATCTCGGTCATCTCCGCCTCGCTGTAGACCGCGCCCGTCGGGTTCGAGGGGGAGACGAAGAGCAGCACCTTGGTGCGCTCGCTCAAGTGCTCCTCGAGCTCCGCGGGGGTGACCTTGAAGCCGCTCGCGGTGCCGGTCGGGATCTCGATCGGCACGCCGCCCGCGAGGCGCACCGACTCGGGGTAGGTCGTCCAGTACGGCGCCGGGATGAGCACCTCGTCACCGGGGTCGAGGAGCGCGGCGAAGGCGTTCGCGATCGCGTGCTTGGCGCCGTTGGTGACGAGCACCTCGGCGGCGCTGATCACAAGGCCGGAGTCGCGCCGCGTCTTCTCGACGATCGCCTCGCGCAGCTCGGGGAGGCCCTGGGTGGGGGTGTAACGGTGGTTCACGGTGTCGAAGCAGGCCTTCGCCGCCGCCTCGACGATCGTCGCGGGGGTCGGGAAGTCCGGCTCCCCCGCGCCGAAGCCGACGACGTCGAGGCCCTGCGCCTTCATCGCCTTGGCCTTGGCGTCGATCGCGAGCGTCGCGGAGGGTGAAACCGACGCGACGCGCCGTGAGAGGCGGGCAAGTTCGCGCCCGACGGCGGGAGCGGTGTGAGGTGAGGCTCGCATACCTGTCATGCTGGCACAGACCGACAAGGGGGCCAGACGGCGTGGGCGCGGGGGCGCCGCGGAGGTGGAGATGGCGACGATCGAGATCCCGAAGAACCTGCTCCCGAAGGACGGCCGCTTCGGTGCCGGGCCCTCCAAGGTCCGCGCGGAGGGCGTCGACGCGCTGCGCGACGCCGGCACGACCGTTCTCGGCACCTCGCACCGCCAGGCCCCGGTGAAGGAGCTGGTGGCGCGGGTGCGCCGCGGCATCGTCGAGTTCCTCGGCCTCCCCGAGGGCTACGAGGTGATCCTCGGCAACGGCGGCTCGACGGCCTTCTGGGACGTCGCCACGTTCTGCCTAATCGAGCGCAAGTCCGAGCACCTGAGCTTCGGCGAGTTCTCCTCGAAGTTCGCGATCGCCGCCGAGCAGGCGCCCTTCCTCGACGAGCCGCGCGTCGAGAACGCGGACTACGGGACGCGCCCCGAGGCGGTCGCCGACGACAGCGTCGACGCCTACGCGCTGACCCACAACGAGACCTCGACCGGCGTCTCGATGCCGCTCGCGCGCCCCCGCCACTCCGACGGGCGCGTCGCCGACGGCCTCGTGCTCGTCGACGGCACCTCGGCGGCCGGTGGCCTGCGCTTCGACCCGCTCGAAACCGACGTCTACTACTTCGCGCCCCAAAAGGGCCTCGGCTCCGATGGCGGGCTCTGGCTCGCCGCCTGCTCGCCTGCGGCGCTCGAGCGCTCGGCGGCGATCGGCGCCTCGGGACGCTTCATCCCGGCGATCCTCGACCTCAACATCGCGATCGAGAACTCCCGCCTCGAGCAGACCTACAACACCCCCGCCCTCGCGACGCTGCTGCTCGCCGCCGAGCAGATCGAGTGGTTCAACGCGAACGGCGGCATCGAGTGGTCGGCCTCGCGCTCGGACCGCTCCGCAGAGATCCTCTACGGCTGGGCGGAGCGCTCGCCGCACGCCCACCCCTTCGTCGAGAAGCCCGACGAGCGCAGCCACGTGATCGGCACGATCGACTTCGACGAGGGGATCGACGCCGCGGCGGTGGCGAAGGTGCTGCGCGAGAACGGGATCGTCGACACCGAGCCGTACCGCAAGCTCGGTCGCAACCAGCTGCGCATCGCGATGTTCCCCGGCATCGACCCCGACGACGTGGAGGCGCTCACCGCCTGCATCGACCACGTCATCGGCGCGCTCTAGGCCGACCGACCGAGAGGGGACGATGGCCTTCGACGTCCGTCGCATCGTCCTCGCCGGGGAGTCGACCCCGGGGGGCGGCTCGCCGGGGGGCGCGATCGTCGACGTGCTGCACCGGGTGCTGCGCCCCTACGTCTCCTCGATCGAGGTCGTGCCGACCGGGATCGGGCCGGGGAACGCGCGCGCGGTCGCCCTCGGCGAGTGCGACCTCGGGGTGATGAACATCGAGCTCCTGCTCGCGGCGCGCGAGGGGACGGGGGTCTTCTCCGCCGTCGGCGGGGCCGACCTGCGCGTCCTCGCCCACGTCAACCACCCCTCGTGGCTCGCGGTCGCGGCCCGTGCCGAGCTCGGGATCGGCGACCTCGGGGAGATCACCGCCCGCCGCCTCCCGGTGCGCCTGCGCGCCGCGACGGGGGGGCTCGCCGCGCTCCTCCTCGAGCACTTCGGCCTCGACGAGGAGACCCTCGCCTTCCAGGGGGGCGCGCTCCTCCCGCTGTCGGAGGGCGAGGAGGGCCACGCCTGGGCGGCGCGCGGCGAGTTCGACGTCATCGTCGACCACCTGTACACCGGCTACGCACCCCGCGTCCGCCACTGGCACGCCGCGAGCGCGGCGACCGACCTGCACTTCCTCCCCGTCCCCGACGAGGTGGCGCGCGCCGCCTTCAAGCTCGGCCTCGGCGAATGGTCGACGCTCCCGGCGTGGATGGTGCGCGGCCAGGGCGAGGAGTGCGCCTCGGTCGCCCGCCACCCTTACGCCGTCTACGGCTCGGCAGCGATGCCGAGCGGCTTCGCGCGCCTCGTCGCGCAGGCGCTCGACGAGAACCGGGCGATGCTGCGGGTGAGCAACGTCGCGCTCTCCTACGACCCGCTGAACGTCGGGATGAGCTACGGGGTGCCGCTGCACCCGGGCGCCCACCGCTACTACTCCTCGATGCGCTACCCCGTCGGTGACGCCGCCGAGGACCACGACCACGGCGAGGGGGAGGACCACAGCCACGGCCCCGGCGACCTCTCCGGCCACGTCCACCTCGCGAAGGAGCTCCCGAGCCTGTGGGACAAGATCGGGGTGCACGGCCCGGGTGGTCTGATGATCTCCCGCAACGGCATCTACGCCCTCCCCGAGAAGGAGAAGGCGACCGCCGCCGCGACCGACGCCCCCCCGGCCTGGCAGGGCGGTTTCGGTAAGCACTGACGCGCGCCCTCGGCGCCGTCGAGTCGCGGTGCCCGCGCCCCTCAGCGCTCCGGGCGCCGCCCGGGCTCAGGACTCGTCGTGGCCCTCGTGGTGGTGGCCGTGGTCGTGGCCGTCCCCGTGGTCGTGGTCGTGCTCCCCGTCCTCGTGGTCGTGGTCGTGGTCGTGGTCGTGGACATGCTCGTGGTCGTGGACGTCGAAGAGCAGCGACTTGATCACCACCGGGAAGACGCCCGAGGACTCGAGCGGCTCGCCGACGTCGACGTAGTCGAGGGAGGAGAGGTGGAGGCCGTCGAGGCAGATGATGCCCTTCACCGCCGGGAACTCCTCGACGAGGAGGTTGCCGAAGACGTGCGCGATGTCGACGTCGATGAGCACGACCGTCGGCGCGGTGCGCTCGGCCCCGAGCGCGCGCTCCATCCCCGCCGCCAGCTCGCGCAGGCGCGCGTAGGAGGCGGAGCCCTCGAAGGAAATCGAGAGCGCGACCGGGTCGGCGCCGGTGATCCCGTAGAGGGCGAGCTCGTGGGCGATCCCCGCGGCGACGTCGTCGGCCCGCACGTCGTCGGCGTCGAAGTGCGGGTGGACGACGGGCACGTCGGTGATCGGCAGGTCGGCGCCCGAGACGAGCGCTGTGTTCCCCGAGACCTGGGCGGTCGACTGCGCGGCGCCGATCACCGTGGCGCGGATCCCCTCGCCGGGGTCGATCACCGGGAGCGCGATGCGGCCGTCGTCGAGGCGGGCGTTGATCGCCGCCGCGATCACCCTGCCGATGTCGCCGTAGTCGCGCTGCTCGCGCCCGTAGATGTACTCCGAGACCCCTCCCGAGAAGGAGATCGCGGTCGGCTTCCAGTGCTCCTCGAGGGGCTCGGTGAGACGCAGCCGCCGCTCGGCGGTGCCGGAGGTGTCCTTGTCCACGATGCCGGCGATCGCGTCGGCGAGGCCGTCGGCGAGGGCGCGGGCCGCGTCCTCGGAGAGGATGCCACCCACCTCGAGCACGATCCCCGCGTGGCGGGCGAGCGGCCTCGCCCCCGCGGCGAGGCGCACGATGCGGCGCTTGTCGTCGATCGCCGCCAGCCGGCCGCCGCCGTTGATCGCCGCCGTCTGGCGGATGCCGCGCTCGTCGATCACGGAGAGTTTGGTCGTGCCGCCGCCGATGTCGACGTGCAGCAGCGTCTCGCCGTGCTCGCGGGCGGCGCCGACCGCCCCCGAGCCGTAGGCGGAGAGCATCGACTCGAGGTGGTGGCCCGCGGAGACCGAGACGAACTTCCCCGCGGTCGTGGCGATCGTGTCGGCGAGGGCGCGGGCGTTCTCGGCGCGCAGCGCCTCGCCGGTGAAGATGATCGCGCCGCTGTCGATCCGCTCCGGGGCGATGCGCGCCGCCTTGTGGCCGAGCTCGATCGCGAGGCCGATGGACATCGCGTCGATGCGCTTGCCGCGGTAGGGGGTGAGGTGGATCGGCGAGCGCCAGAGGATCTCGCGGCGCACGCCGTCGCCGTGGCCGCCGTCGCCGCCCTCCTCGCCCCCGCCCTTGCCGAAGACGAGGCGGGCGAAGAGGAAGTGGAAGGTCGTCGAGCCGACATCGACGCCGATCGTCACGAGCTGGCGGCCGCGCAGCTGCGCCCCACCGCCCCCCTGGCTGAAGATGTCGTGCTCGGTCGCTTCGTGCATGAACGCCCTCCCCGGCGAGTGCCGATCGTAGTGGCGGCCCCTCTGCGGGCTCCCCCGGCGGTCGCGCCCGTGCGCGCCACGCGGGCCGCCCGAAGACGGCCCGCGTGTCGGGCGAGTGCGGGCGCGGGCGCCCGCGGCGCTCAGCCCCCCGAGACGTCCTCGAAGCGCTCCCGGCCACCGGCGATGAAGGGCATCAGCGCACGCAGCTCGCCGCCGACCTTCTCGATCGGGTGCACCTGGGCGGCCTGGCGCAGCGCGTTGAAGCGGTTGCGCCCGGCCTTGTTCTCGGCGATCCACTCCTCCGCGAAGCGGCCGTCCTGAATCTCGTCGAGGATCCGCCGCATCTCCTGGCGGACCGCGTCGTTGATCACCCGCGGCCCGCGGGTGAGGTCCCCGTACTCAGCGGTGTCCGAGATCGAGAAGCGCATCCCGGCGATCCCCTGCTCGTACATCAGGTCGACGATCAGCTTCACCTCGTGCAGGCACTCGAAGTAGGCCGACTCCGGCTCGTAGCCGGCGTCGACGAGGGTCTCGTAACCGGCGGTGATGAGCGAGGTGAGCCCGCCGCAGAGGACGACCTGCTCCCCGAAGAGGTCGGTCTCGGTCTCCTCGCGGAAGGTCGTGACGAGCACGCCGGCGCGGGTGGCGCCGATCGCGTCGGCGTAGGCGAGGGCGAGGTCCATCGCCTTGCCGGAGGCGTCGGCCTCGACCGCGATGAGCGACGGCACGCCGCCGCCCTCGGTGTAGGTGCGGCGCACGAGGTGGCCGGGGCCCTTCGGGGCGACCATCGCGACGTCGAGCCCGGCGGCGGGCGTGATCGTCCCGTAGCGGATGTTGAAGCCGTGCGCGAAGAAGACGGCGTCGCCGTCACTCAGGTTGGGGGCGATCTCGGCCTCGTAGACGGCGGCCTGCTCGGTGTCGGGGAGCAGGATCATCACGAGGTCCGCCTCACGGGAGGCGTCGGCGATGGAGAGCACGCGCAGCCCGGCACCCTCGGCCTTCTCCTTCGAGGAGGAGCCCGGACGGAGGCCGACGCGCACGTCGATCCCCGAGTCGCGCAGGTTCAGCGCGTGCGCGTGGCCCTGGGAGCCGTAGCCGAGGATCGCCACCTTTCGGTCGGCGATCAGGCCGTGATCGGCGTCGGCGGAGTAATACAGCGTCGGCATTGCCTTGGTGCTCCTCTCGATAGCCCGTCAGCGGGCAGCGGTCAGCTTAGGAAGACCGATCCGGCCGGTGCGTTGGAGCTCGCGGATCGGATAGGTGGCGAGCTCGGCCTCGAAGGCGTCGAGGGCCTCCGGGGAGGCGGCGAAGCTCACCGTGACGGCCCCCTCGCCCCGCTCGGCGATGGTCGCCCCGACCGCCGCGCAGCGGCCCTCGAGGTCAGAGACGGCGGCGCGCTCGACGGACACCGTCGCCAGCAGCAGCTCGGCCTCGTGCGCGTCGGCGGGGTGCAGCTCGGAGATCTCGACGACGGGGATCAGCTTGTTCAGCTGGTCGAGGACCTGCTGGAGGGGGGCGGACTCGACGTCGACGACGATCGAGATGCGGCTGAAGCGCTCGTCGTCGGTCGGCGCCACGGCGAGGGAGAAGATGTTGTAGCCGCGGCGCGCGAACAGGCCCGCGACCCGCACGAGGACCCCCGCCTTGTTCTCCACCCGCAGGGTGAGCAGGTGGTGGGTGGCGACGGCGTTCACCGCGGCAGCTCGCGCTGGCTCGGGTGGACGATGATGTCGTCGTTCGAGGAGCCGGCGGCGACCATCGGGAAGACCTGCTCCATCGAGTCGGTGCGGAAGTCGATCACCACCGGGCGGTCGTCGATCGAGTTCGCCTTGTCGATCGCCGGCGCCACCTCCTCGGGCTCGGTGACCCGCAGCCCGACGCAGCCCATCGCCTCGGCCCAGCGCACGTAGTCGGGGAGGTCGGGCGAGAGGTAGACCTCGGAGTAGCGCTCCTCGTAGAACATGTGCTGCCATTGCCGGACCATGCCGAGATAGGCGTTGTTGAGGATCGCGATCTTCACCGGGATCCGCTCGGAGGAGGCGGTGACGAGCTCCTGGGCGGTCATCTGGAAGCAGCCGTCGCCGTCCACCGCCCACACCGTGCGGTCCGGGCGGCCGACCTTGGCGCCGATCGCCGCCGGCACGGCGAAGCCCATCGTCCCGAGGCCGCCCGAGTTCACCCAGCTGCGCGGGCGCTCGAAGCGCCAGTGCTGGGCCGCCCACATCTGATGCTGGCCGACGCCGGAGACGAGGATCGTGTCGTCGTCGTTGGCGGCGCGCAGCTGCTCGATCACGTACTGCGGCTTCAGCACGCCGGCTTCGCCGGAGGCGTCGTAGGTGAAGGGGAAGCGCTCCCGCCAGGCCTCGCACTGCGCCACCCAGGGCCCGAGGCGCTCCCCGGCGCCGCGGTCGTGAGCGGCGGCGATCCCGGTGATGAGCGCCTCGATCGCGAGCCGGCAGTCGGCGGCCACGGCCACGTCGGGGCGGCGGACCTTGCCGTGCTCGGCGCGGTCGATGTCGACGTGGATCACCTTGGCCCCGGGCGCGAAGGCGGAGATCTTGCCGGTCACCCGGTCGTCGAAGCGCGCGCCGAGGGCGACGAGGAGGTCGGCGCGCTGCAGGGAGGTGACCGCCGCGTAGCTGCCGTGCATGCCGGGCATCCCGAGGTGGCGGCGGTGCGAGTCCGGGAAGGCGCCGCGCGCCATCAGCGTCGTGACGACCGGGATGCCGGTGAGCTCGACGAGCTCGGCGAGCGCCGGCGAGGCGTCGGCCTTCAGCACGCCGCCGCCCACGTAGAGCACCGGGCGCTCGGCCGCGGTGATCAGCTCGACGGCGGCGGCGATCGCCGCGGCCTCGGGCTCGCGCACCGGGTGGTAGCCGGGGAGGTCGAGTTGCTCGGGCCAGTGCCAGGTCATCTTCGCGTTGGCGACGTCCTTCGGGAAGTCGATGAGCACCGGGCCCGGGCGACCGCTCGTCGCGACGTGGAAGGCCTCCGCGACGACGTTCGGGATCTCGGCGGCGTCGGTGACGAGCCAGTTGTGCTTGGTCACCCCCATCGTGATGCCGGTGGTGTCCACCTCCTGGAAGGCGTCGGTGCCGATCGCCGCGGTCGCCACCTGGCCGGTGATGACGACGAGCGGGATCGAGTCCATGTAGGCATCCGCGAGCGGGGTGACGATGTTCGTCGCCCCTGGGCCGGAGGTGACCATCGCCACCCCGGGGCGGCCCGTCACCTGCGCGTAGCCCTCGGCGGCGTGACCGGCGCCCTGCTCATGGCGGACGAGGATGTGACGGATCGAAGAGTCGATGATCGGGTCGTAGACGGGCAGGATCGCCCCGCCGGGGAGACCGAAGACGACCTCGACCCCCTCGTGCTCGAGGCTCTTGATGAGTGCTTGCGCGCCGGTGAGCTCCACTCGCTCCACTCCTTCCTGTTCCCTCGTCGTGTCGGTCGATGGGTTGGCTGGGTCTCGGGCTCCGCGTCCCGGAGGGCGCTCCGGGGAAACAAAACGACCTCCCTTTCGGGAGGCCGCGGGGCAACGACGGAGATGCCGTCGTTGCTACGTAAGGACTACCAGGTGCGCGGGCGAAACAGTCACGGCCCCGATCTTGCCAGCCCGCCGCGCCACTGTAAAGCCGTCCTCAGGCCTCGGTGATCGCGCCCCGCTCGGCGCCGGTGACGAGGCGGGCGTACTTGGCGAGCACGCCGAAGGTGTAGCGGGGCGGCGGCGGGTCGAAGCGCTCTCGGCGCCGGTCGAGCTCGGCCTCGTCCACGAGCAGCTCGATCGAGCCGTTCTCGGCGTCGATCACGATGCGGTCGCCGTCGGCGACGAAGGCGATCGGGCCACCGACGCTCGCCTCGGGGGCGACGTGGCCGACGCAGAAGCCGCGCGTCCCACCCGAGAAGCGGCCGTCGGTGATGAGGGCGCAGTCGCCGCCGCGCCCCGCCCCGGTGAGCGCCCCGGTGACGGCGAGCATCTCGCGCATCCCCGGGCCCCCCTTCGGCCCCTCGTAGCGGATGACGAGCACCGTGCCCGGCACGACCGAGCCGGCGAGGATCGCGTCCATCGCGCCGTCCTCCCCGTCGAAGACCCGCGCCGTGCCCTCGAAACGCATGAGGTCGGTGCCGGCGATCTTCACGACCGCCCCCGCGGGCGCGAGCGACCCCCGGAGGATGACGATGCCGCCGCGGCGGTGGATCGGCGCCTCGAGGGGGTGGACGACGACCCCGTCCGGGGCCGGCGGGTCGAGGCGCTCGATGTTCTCCCCGAGCGTCGAGCCGGTGACGGTGAGGCAGTCACCGTTCAGGTGGCCGGCGTCGAGGAGCGCCTTCAAGACCACGGGGAGGCCACCGACGCGGTCGAGGTCGACCATGTGGAACTTGCCGTGCGGCTTCATGTCCGCGAGGTGCGGGACGCGCGCCCCGATGCGGGCGAAGTCGTCGATCGAGAGGTCGACGTGGGCCTCGGCGGCGATCGCGAGCAGGTGCAGCACGGCGTTGGTGGAGCCGCCGAGCGCCATCGTCACGGCGATCGCGTTCTCAAAGGCGGCGCGGGTCATGATCTGGCGGGGGCGGATGCCCTTCTCGAGGAGGCCGATCACGGCCCTGCCGGAGTCGAAGGCGTTGTCGTCGCGACGGCGGTCGACGGCCGGCGCCGAGGCTCCCGCGGGCAGCGACATCCCGATCGCCTCGCCGATCGCCGCCATCGTGTTCGCCGTGAACATGCCGGCGCAGGCGCCCTCGCCGGGACAGGCGTTGCGCTCGATCTGGTAGAGCGTCTCGTCGTCGATCTGCCCTGCGGCGTGCGCGCCGATCGCCTCGAAGACGCTCACCACGTCGAGGGTCTGGTCGCGCCAGTGGCCGGGGAGGATCGTCCCCGCGTAGACGAAGACCATCGGCAGATCGAGGCGCGCCGCCGCCATCAGCATCGCCGGGAGCGACTTGTCGCAACCGGCGAGGCCGATGAAGCCGTCGAAGCGCTCGGCGTGCATCACGGTCTCCACCGAGTCGGTGATCACCTCGCGGCTGACGAGCGAGGCCCGCATCCCCTCGTGGCCCATCGAGATGCCGTCCGAGACGGTGATCGTCCCGAACTCGAGGGGGAAGCCGCCCGCGGCGCGCACCCCGTCCTTCGCGCGGTGCGCGAGGCGCGCCAGCGAGAGGTTGCAGGGTGTGACCTCGTTCCAGGTCGAAGCGATGCCGATCTGCGGCTTGTCGAAGTCCTCGTCGCGCATCCCGACGGCGCGCAGCATCGCCCGCGCCGCGGCGCGCCGCGGGCCGTCGGTGACCTCGTGGCTGCGGATCTTCAGGTTGGCCGGCGGCGTGGTCTCGGTGCTCATAGCGGCTCAGCCTATGGGCGCCGACCGCGAGGATGCACCGCCGGCGTCGGCGTGCGGTTCCCGGCCGGCGGCGGCCGGCCGGGAACCGCACGGCCGACCCGGGGCCGTGCCGCTAGAAGGCGCGTAGCCTGCGGTCACCCCCGGCCGCGAGGTTGCCGGGCGGTCGACGGATCAGAGCGACGGAGCGCGCGGCGCGGCTTCGTCTACGAATCGGGGGGAACGAGATGCGGCGAAGCGGACGAAACCCGGCAGGCATCGCGCTCGCGTGCGGGGTGGCCCTCGTCCTCGCTGTCGGCGCCGCGAGTAGCCCTGCGGGCGCCGTCGCGACCGCCCGCACCTCCCCCGTCGCGACCGCGGGCAAGGCGCTCCTTCGCCTCACGGACATGCCGAAGGGCTGGACCTCCTCGAAGTCCTCGTCCGGTGGCGGCGGTGCCTTTCCGGGGTCGTCGCAGCTGGCGCGGTGCCTCGGCGTCGCGACGAGCGTGGTCACGAGCAACCCTCCGAGCGCGACCAGCCCGGACTTCAACAGTGCGGACGGCCTCCTCACCGTCTCGGACTCGGCGTCGGTGTACTCCTCGGCGGCCTCGGCGAGGGCGGACTACGAGAGCCTCGCCAACCCGAAGGCGCCGTCCTGTCTCACCACACTCATGAACGGGACGGCGAGGTCGCAACTCGTCGGCCAGCTAGGCGCGGGGACTCACCTCGGGAAGGTCGCGGTGACGAGGGCCCCCGCCGCGGACTTCGCACCCTCGACCGCCAACTTCGTGATGAGCTTCCCGGTGACCTCCCAGGGAACGACGTTGAAGGTCCAGCTGACGGTGACCGACTACGTGAGGGGCGACGAGGAGCAGACGCTCACCCTGACGGCGATCGGGGCCTCCTTTCCGGGATCGCTCTCGCGACACTTGACGGCAGTGGCGGCAAGCCGACTGTGACGTGCCGGCGCAGCGCCCCGCCCGACGGGTTCGCGGCCCCGCCCGGCCGACCGAGCGGCAGCGCGCCGGGCCGATGACCGCGGCCGGCGGGGCGGTCCGGGGATGACGACGAGGACCGCCGCCCTCGTGGCAGTCCTCGCGGCGGCCGCGATCGCGGGCGGTCTCCTAGCGGCCACGAACAGCGCGAGCCCGGCGCCGCGAGCGTCTGCGTCGACCGTCACCTGCAGCACGCCGCGCGGGGGTGGCCCCGGATACGACGCGTCGATCGGCAACCGACAGAACGGCCGGAGCGTTTGTGTGGCGACCGGCGAGCGGCTCTTGGTGGTGCTGAGCGGACCGAGCCCGAGCGCTGCGCCGTGGCGCGCGATCCACGTTTCGAGGGCCGGCGTGCTGCAGATCGCTCCGCTGACGCTGATGTTCAGGCGAGGCAGCACCGGGACGAACTTCCGAGCGGTGCGCGCCGGGACCGTCGTGCTGAGCGCGGCGCGTCCCGCCTGTGGGCCGGCGCCTTCGGGTGCGCCCACCTGCGGTGCGGTCGAGCGTTGGCACGCGACCGTGATCGTGCGCGCCGCGCGGAGTGCGTGAGGGCCGCCGCAACCACCTGAGGCGGCCCCGCCGCGATCGGCCGGCAGGCGGCGGCCACGTCCACCGCGACCGTGCGCTCGACGAGACTCGACGGTGTACCCGACGGACCAAGGGAGGCGCGATGCCCGCGGAAGGACTGTCAATGCTGCGGCCGGCGAGCTTCGGCCCGCCGAGGGGCACCTACTCGCCAGGCGTCCTCGCCGAGGCGCCGGGCCGCATCCTCTACGTCGCCGGCCAGACCGCGAGCGACAGCGAGGGCCGGATCGTGAGCGACGACTTCACGGCGCAGACGCGGCGCGTCTTCGAGAACATCGGTGCCGTGCTCGCCGAGGCGGGCATGGACTTCGGGAACGTCGTGAAGCTGAACTACTACCTGGTGAACGCCGACCACATGCCCGAGCTCGTCACGCTCCGCGAGGAGCTCTGGCCCGTGCTCTTCCCGGACGGCGCGTTCCCCGCCGCCACGCTCTGCGTGGTCAGCCGGCTCGGCCGCGCCGAGGTGCTCGTCGAGATCGAGGCCATCGCCGTCGACTGCACGCCGGCGCGCTGAGCGACGCACCGTTGACCGCACGCGCCCGTGCCTGGATGAGCTGGAGCAGCGGGAAGGACAGCGCCACCGCACTGGCTGCCCTTCGTGCGGGCGGCGAGCTCGACGTCACGGCGCTGCTGTGCACCGTGAACGCGGAAGCGGCGCGGGTGGCCATGCACGCGGTCCGGCGCACGCTCCTCGAGGCGCAGGCTCGCGCCGTCGGCCTCCCCCTCGTTACCGTCGAGATCCCTTCACCGTGCCCGAACGAGCTCTACCAAGCCCGCATGGCCGAAGCCGTCTCCGCGGCGGTCGCCGACGGGGTCACGCACATCGCCTTCGGCGACCTCTTCCTCCGCGACGTGCGGGCCTACCGAGAGGCGCAGCTCGCGGGCACGGGCGTCCAGCCCGTCTTCCCGTTGTGGCAGCGACCCACCCCGGCGCTCGCTCGGGAGATGCTGGCGTCGGGGCTGCGGGCCGTGCTCACCTGCGTGGACACCGCGCAGCTCGACGCCCGCTTCGTGGGGCGCGCCTTTGACGCAGCACTGCTCGACGAGCTGCCGGCCGCGGTCGATCCCTGCGGCGAGCGCGGTGAGTTCCACACCTTCGTCTGGGACGGCCCCGGCTTCTCCTCGCCCGTCGCGATCGGAGCGGGCGAACAGCTCGAGCGTGAGGGCTTCGCCTCTTGTGATCTGCTCCCAGGACCCGAACCGTGCGAAGCGGCGGAGGCGCGGTGAGCCCCGACCGTCAGCCGAGCGCCGTCGGGCGGAGGGGATCGGTGGCCGGACGGGGGCGCGGCCCCGCGTAAGGTGCCCCCGTGACCGACCAGGGACCCGCCGAGACCGACGCCCGCCTGCTCCGACGGGGTTCGCAGATCCCTCTCGTCGGCTTCGGGACCTGGCAGATCACCGGAGCCGCGGCGCACGCTGCGGTGGCCGCCGCCCTCGAGCTCGGCTACCGGCACCTCGACACCGCGACCGTCTACGGAAACGAGCGGGAGGTCGGTGACGCGCTCGCCGACAGCGGCCTCGCGCGCACCGAGGTCTTCGTCACCACGAAGCTCCCGGGGAACGCGACCGAGGTCCGAAGGACCCTCGAGCGGAGCCTCGCGGACCTCGGCGTCGACTTCGTCGACCTGTGGCTCATCCACTGGCCGCCCGCCCAGTCCTACCGACCGTCGGAGGGCTCCTCACCGAGGCTGTTCGCGGAGATGCTCGCCCTCCGCGACGAAGGGTTGGCTCGCGCCGTCGGGGTGAGCAACTACGGCACCGAGGAGATCGACGAGCTGATCGCAACGACGGGGGAGGCGCCCGAGGTGAACCAGATCCCCTGGAGCCCCTTTCGCCACGACGAGGCGATCCGTCGCGACCTCGACGAGCGCGAGGTCTGCCTCGAAGGCTACAGCCCGCTCGCCCTCAGCAGCCTGCAGCACCCCGTCCTCGTCGCGGCCGCGACGGCCCACGAGGTCACCCCCGCCCAGGTGGTGCTCCGCTGGCACCTCCAGCACGGCGTCGTCGTCCTCCCGAAGAGCGCCCGCCGTGAGCGCATCGCGGAGAACCGCGATCTCTTCGGCTTCACCCTCACCCCGACGCAGATGGCGGGCCTCGACGCCCTCGCTGCCGACTGAGCGCCGCGAGATCGGTGCCCGAATCGGACATGCTTAGGCGGTGGAGCGCATGATCGTCGGCCTGCACGAGGACGAGTCGTGTGACTGGGTCGCGGAGCTCTCCTGCCTGCACAACCAGCACGTCCGCCACCGCCCGCCCTTCCTCGAGCGGCCCTGGGTGCTGAGCGCAGCCGGGAGGAGCTCGCACATCGGCTCGGAGATCGATTGCCCGCTCTGCGACCGCGCGGAACTGCCGGAAGGGCTCGCGTTGGCGAGAACGGCGGGGCCCTTCGACGCGAGCACCCTCCCGGGGGGGTTGCTCAGGGATCACCGGGTGGCGCGCGGCACCTGGGGCGAGCTACTCGTGCTCGAAGGGTCCGTGCGGTTCGTGATGGCGGTCGACCCACCGTTCGCCCGGCTCGTCGGCGTTGGCGACCGTCAGGCGATCCCACCCGAGGTCGCGCACCACCTCGTCCTCGACGGGCCGGTGACGCTCAGCATCGACTTCCGGGTCCCCGCCGACCGGCAGGCGGGCACCGGCGTCGTCCGCCCCTCACGGCGTCCCGCCGCTCGGGGGGGCGCTCCTGCGCTTTCGGAGGAAACGCCAGGCGATCGGCACGGGCACCGAGAGGACGAAGCCGAGAACCCTCAGCCACCGCGTCTGCGGGACGAACCAGAGGGCCCTCCGGAAGCGCCGGACCCAACGTAATTCGTGCTTGCGCTGGCGCCGCTCAGCTCGCCGCGCGCTGTGTCGACCCATCGTCGTCCGCCTTTCCCGAGGCAACCCCACCCGCCGTCACCATGACCCCCGGTGCTCGGGGATGCGTGAGATCACCGGCAGGCAGAGGATCAGCAGCAGGGCGAACGCCGCGTACACCTTGGCCTGCACCTCGCCCGGATGGAGCGCCTGGGCGAGGATCGCGGTGGTGATCGAGATCGCCGCGATCGACCCCACCTGCCGCCCGGTGGTGCGCAGCGCGGCGAGGGAGGCGGAGTGCTCGGGAGCGAGCTGCAGGCCGGCGTTGCGGCTCGCCGGGGAGGAGAAGCCCATCCCGAGGCCGACCGCGCAGCAGCAGCACGCCAGCCAGACGTAGGCCGACACCCCCGAGGGGCGCACGGCGAGGGCGGCCATCCCGGCGGCGATCAACAGCGAGCCGACGTACAGCGGCGACCGGTAGCCGGTGCGGCGCAACGCCATCGCGGCGAGCCCCGACACGACGATCACCGAGGCCCCTTCGGCGGTGAGGAGCGTCCCCGAGCCGAGGGGGTCGATCCGGTAACGGGTGACCGCGTAGAGCGGGACGAGCACGAGGAGGCCGCTCGCCGCTCCCCCGTAGACGATGTTGATCACATTGACCGCGGCGAAGCCCCGCCCGCGGATGAGGCGCGGCTCGATGAAGGGGTCCGTGGCGCGGTTGATGTGGCGCGCGAACTGCGCCAGCGCGAGCACGGCGACCACCGAGGAACCGATCAACAGCGGCGACGAGACGCGGGTCCCCGCCTGGCCGAGGTAGCTGATCGCGGTCATGAGGGCCAGCACGCCGGCGCCGAGCAACGCCATGCCCTTCACGTCGAGCGGGCGGCGCGCCACGGCGTCGCGCGGCGGATCACGGGGGACGTACCGCAGGCACAGCACCACGAGCAGGATCCCGATCGGGACATTCACGAAGAAGATGCCTCGCCACGACCAGTAGGCGACGAAGAGACCCCCGAAGATCGGCCCGATCATCGAACCGATCGGGAAGATGCTGCCGAAGAGGCCGACCGCCTTGTCGCGCGACGAACCGAAGTGCTCGACGACGATCCCGGTCGCCGAGGGCGTGAAGCCCGCGCCCCCGGCCGCCTGCACGGCGCGCAACGCGACGAGGACGTAGATGCTCCTCGCCAGGCCGCAGCACAGCGAGGCGCCGGCGAAGATGACCACCGAGGCGAGGAAGAAGCGCCGCCGGCCGTAGCGCCCGCTCAACTTGCCGGCGAGCGGCAACATGAGGACCATGCCGACCGAGTAGGCCGTGATCGACCAGGCCGTCCAGTTGATCGACGAGTGCAGACCTTCCTTCATCGCGTGCAGCGCGGTGGCGACGATGGTCCCGTCGAGCGAGCTCATGAGGAGGGCGATCGCGACGACCGCGAAGATGGCGAGGCGCCGCGCGGGCGGGGTTTCGGCCACCGCCTCCCGAGGGCGCTCCGGAGGCACCGGCGCGGTGACCTCGGTGCCTCGGGGCTCCCCGCCGCTCGCTCCGTCAGGAGCAGCGGGGTCGACGGTCACAAGAGCCGAGGGTACTGGGCGGCGTCGGGGGCGGCCGAGCGGAGAAGCCCCGGTCACCGTGACGCTGCTCCACTCCGGCAAGGAGCGGCGACAGCTGTTGGCGTATCGCTGAACCTGCTGCTCTTGCTCGACGCCTCCTGAGCGCTCGCCTGTAGAATCGCGGGGTCGCCTCCAGTGGTTTGGATGCCGATAGCCCCGGCGGTGTTCCCGCACTGACCGGGGCACTTTCGCGTCGTGCGCGGCGCCGATGGCGCAGCGGCTGCGACGGGGGGCTCACCACTGTGCGCGCCATCGGCGGCCCCGCGGCACAACGGGACTCGGTCATCATTCGTCCCATGCCGATCTCGCCGCACGTCGCGCTGCTGCGCTCGCAGGTCGGCCAGCAGCTGCTCCAGCTCCCCTCCGTGGCGGTGCTCTGCCGTGACACAGCGGGGCGCGTGCTCGTCGTCCTCGAACGCGACTCCGGCAAGTGGTGCCCGCCCGGAGGGGTGATCGAGCCCGGGGAGGGCCCGGAGGAGGCCGCGGTGAGAGAGACGCTCGAGGAGACCGGCCTCACCGTGCGGCTCGACGGCGTGCGGGCGGTCGTCGGTGGCCCCGACTACCGGAAGACCTATGCCAACGGCGACGAGATCTCCTACGTCTCGGTGGTGTACGACGGTCACGTGACCGGCGGAGACGCAGCGCCGGACGCCGACGAGACCCTCGAGGTCCGCTGGATCTCCCTCGCGGAGCTCGGATCGCTCCCGAAGGAGCCCTTCCTCGAGCTCCTCGTCCGCGATCGCGTCCTTCAGTAGGAGGAGCTCCGGGCGTCGATTGTTACCCTCTCGCGAACGCTCGATCCGACGATGGAGGCGATCGTGCAGCGGCATCGGACGTCGATGATCCTCCTCGTCGCCATCGGCGTCGCCATGGCCGTGCCGGCGGTACCGGCCGTAGCGCTGGGCGCTCGCAATGCCCCCATCCTCCCCCGTGATCGTGAAGGTCATGCCGACGTTCGGGTCAACTGCCGGGGGCAGTCTCATGTCCGTTCAGGGCCTCGGCCTGGCCAGGGGAAATGGCCGGCCCCACGTCCTCTTCGGCTCTGTCAGTGTCCCCGCGGTATGCGAGACGACGGCGCAGTGCACCGTTCGCGCTCCCGCGCATCGTCGGGGCACTGCCCCGGTGAGCGTGGTCACGACAGGCGGGAGGAGCGCTCGGTCGACGTCGGCTCGCTTCACCTTTATCGCCCCCACACCTACCGCCCCGATCACGACGTCGATCGAGCTGGATGAGGCAACGGTTGCGGCGGGCACCCCGATTTCGGCCTCGTTCGTTGTCGACAACCCCGGCGCAGCGGTCCTCGTGAGTGGCTGCCCGGAGAATTCCACAATCACGCTGAGCAACAGCCAGTTGGCTACCGGTGGCGCATCCGGAGGAGTTGGATGCACGTACGTCATCGAGCCGGGCACGACAACCGTGCGCATCACCGTGCCGACGACGTACCAGCAGTGCACCCAGAATCCGGCGCAAGCGACCGCCAAGTCGCCGTCATGCCCGGCACCGTCGTTGCCAGCGGGGACGTACTCGGTGACGTACCGGGCCAGCTTCCAGGTCCCCGCGCCCGCGCCGGTTTCAGTGACGCTCACCTCCTGACGCGCCGTCGCTACGGACCGGCTCATACAAACCCGTGACTACGGCGCTGCCTGCCTTGCGAGGCACTCGGCACTTTCTACGTCGCAAGCGGTTCGGAGCTCTTCAAGCTCGCTGGTTCGCAGTTGATCCCGTTCGCCCACGCGAGCCTCCCGATCCAGAGCGCAGTTGCTGGGTCAGGCAACGTCGTCTACCTCGGCGAGGCAACCGCCCTGCAGTCCGTATCGCCCTCGGGGTCGATCTCGACGATCGCCCACCTTCGCGTCACGGACTCGGAAGCGGTCCCCGACGGAACGATCTACGTGGCGAACGGAACGCGGCGTCGATTAGCGACTGAATGTGACGTGCGTGACGCCACTCGGCGAGCTGACGGCCTCCACCTCGAAGCGGTGCTCGAGATCCTCGAATCCGTCCCACAGACGTTCCCCCCGTCCAAGCAGGATCGGCACGATCGCGACGTGGAGGTGATCAATGAGGTCCGCCGCGAGGAACTGACGGACGGTCGCCGTTCCTCCGCCGATGCGGACGTCCAGGCCACCGGCCGCATCTTGTGCCTTCTGCAGGGCCTCCCGAGGGCTGAGGTCGATGAAGTGGAACGTGGTGCCACCCTCCATCTCGACCGAGGGCCGCGGGTGATGGGTCAGCACGAACACCGGGGAATGGAAGGGTGGGTCGTCACCCCACCAGCCCTTCCATTCCTCATCGGCCCAAGGACCGCGTTGCGGTCCGAACTTGTTCCGCCCCATGATCTCCGCCCCGATGCCTGAGGCCCATTGGCTCGCGAAGGCATCGTCGACTCCCGTGCTTCCACCTGCCTGGCCCTGCATCTCGCGGAAGGTTCTCGTCGGAAAGAACCATTGGTGGAGCTTGGCCCCCGCGTGCCCGAAGGGTGACTCGAGACTCTGACCCTCGCCGGTGGCATAGCCCTCAAGCGAGACGGAGAAGTTGTGAACCCGAACTCCTGACATGTAGCTCCTTCCGATGCGTGGCCGACGAGGCTACGTACTTGCTCGAGGCCTTCGACTCGCGGATCCCCGAGCGCCCAGCTCATCACGCATCCCGAACGCCGTACGTGGCTGGGAGCCACCGATCGCTGTAGGCGCCGGGACTCCGTTTCAGTGGCGAGCTCCATCAGCCGGGCGAGGATCCTTCCTTCGCGAAAGCGACCGTGGTGGGACGTCAGCTACGGCAAGCTCTCTGGCCTTGTCGCGTATCAGCAGAAGACGACCTTTCCTGGGCGGATTTTCGCCCTCGACGGGAAGGTCGTCCTCGCGTACCTGTCTTCGGATCTCGGATGGACGAGTCCGTCGGCGAGTGATCTTTCGGCCGCAGTCGGATCGGAGCCCGTAGCACTGAGGTCGCGCGCGGGGAAGGGATGTGTCCGCTACGTAGCGGCGGGCGACGGCGTGGCGTACTCCGTCGATGAGCAGGGTGACGTGCTGTTCGCTGAACTCTTTTCACCTACCACGCTTGCCCGGTACGAGGCGGATCTTTACGAGGACCCCGGCGTTTTCATCCGTTGAGAGGGTCATCACACCCATCGCGCCGCGTCACGTTCAGCAGTTCTTCGTGGCTGCCTAAGCGAACATAAACGTCGGGCAACCGCCCCGGAGCTGACAAGAGCTTTAGGGGCACTCGGTCGAGGACGCGCAGAACAACAGCGGGCTGCCGACCTGACCCCCGGGAAGTATTCGGCGATCAGCTGGGGCGAGCTGGCGGCCGTGGCGATCACGGGGAGGTCCGGCGAGACTTCCTGTATGCAGCAGCCTGAGTTCCCGGAGGGCTTTCAGCCGCTCCGGCCGGTTCTCAACCTGCTTTCCGCGCTCCGCCTCCCGTGGTGGCTGACCGGAGGATGGGCAATTGACCTCGCCGTTGGCTATGTCTCCCGGCCCCACAACGGGATTGACCTGTACATGGTCGCGGGCGATGCAATGGCGCTGCCTGCACAGTTGAGCGGTGTCGCCTTCGAACTCGGGGATCCGCCACGACCCTGGGGTAGTGGTACGCCGACGCTGAAGCCGGGGGACCGTTTGGTCATCGTCGCGCCGGAGCTCCCGCTACCGACCCAGTTCGCATTCTGCGAGCCCGATGGTGCCGATTGGGTCTTCACCGACGAACCGGCGATTCGCCTTCCGATGGCCGAGGCAGTCACCAGCCGTTGCGGCGTACCGCATCTCGCGCTCGCGGTCATCTTGTTCCTTCGCGCCTTCTCCTTCCGCGCCCAGGACCAAGCAGATTTCGAAACCGCTCTACCCCTCCTCACGGCACGCGAGCGAGGCTGGCTTGAAGACGCAATCGAGCGGCGGGCGTCTGAGCTACCCCTTCCGACACAAACGCGGAGCCACCCCTGGATCGAGGCACTACGACGAGGCCGTCCTTGACCCCGGGGTGCTCTCTAGGACTGCCCTCCTTGATCAAGAGGTCAAGCAGAACGCGTGCAGTGCTCACTGTTCAGGGGCACCTCGTGGTAGGCCTGGCGAGGGCAAAAGGCCTACGCCCCGGCATTGTGGGACGCGGGGCGCAACGAATCGATCCACCCCTGAGCGACAATCTTCCGCGTGCTCCCAGTCGCGATCCTCATGAGTTGACGATCCGGCAGCGTTCGGGGGCAGTGCGTGTCGAGCTTGCCGTCAGGCCAGCACGCGGAACCGACAGCGAGGTCCGGGCGACCTTGCCAGCCGTTCATCCGCGGTCAGCAACTCGCAGTCCATCGCCTCGGCAAGAGCAACATACGCCGCGTCGTACGGCGTGACGTTGGCACGAAGTTCAAATGCCCGCCTCATCAATTGAAGCGTGGGATAGCGGTCAAGCTCGAGGGTCTCGAGGTCGTCAAGAGCGGTCTCGAAACGTGAGTCCGATACCGTGCCCTCGAGCCAGCGCTTCCGGAGCACCGAGACCGTTTCTACGTCGATGAGGTCCGGAGCCGCGAGCTGCTCCTGGGTTAGGAGTTCCTCGCGCGCTCGGCGGCCGTCCTCGCCATCGTCGGCGAGTGCGTTCGCAAGGACCGACGCGTCCAGG